>NZ_JADGMN010000003.1:0-271157 GCF_020662285.1 Clostridioides sp. ES-S-0108-01
GATGTAGATATTGAAGCATTTGAAAATACTAATAATCATATAGGTTTAGATTTAGGAATTAAAGAATTTTGTATCTCAAGTTGTGGAGAATTTATAGAAAATCCTAAGTATCTTAAGAAGTCATTAAACAAGCTTGCTAAATTACAAAGAGAATTATCGAGAAAAACAATCGGTAGTTTAAATAGAAATAAAGCAAGATTAAAAGTTGCAAGACTTCAAGAACATATAGCTAATCAAAGAAAGGATTTTCTACAAAAACTATCTACTAAATTAATAAAAGAGAATGATATTATTTGCATAGAAGATTTACAAGTAAAGAATATGATTAGAAATCGTAAACTATCTCGCTTAATTTCTGATGTGTCATGGTCAGAGTTTATTCGTCAATTAAAATACAAGGCTAATTGGTATGGTAGAAAAATTGTAAAAGTAGGCAAATTCTTTGCAAGTTCACAAATATGCAATAAATGTGGGTATAAAAACGAGGAAGTGAAGGACTTAAATATAAGAGAATGGATTTGTCCTAGTTGTAATGAAACTCACGATAGAGATATAAATGCAAGTATAAATATATTAAAAGAAGGATTAAGACTAATAACAATTCAAAATAAATAACTTATGTAAGAACCGTAGGAACTACGGGGATGGCCTGTGGAGAATTAGTAAGACATATTTTAGTATGCAAAATTCTATGAAGCAGGAACCCTGTGACTTTAGTCATGGGAGGTTCAGAAAGAAATAGTTTTTCTTATGCTTTTACTTAGTAAGATTGGATTTGATATTATCATATTATGTCCAGGAGGAGAAAACAATATAGAGAATGTTATAAATAACCAATTGATTGATATACACAGATTGGATAAAATGGTATATGACCTTAAATTAAATTCGCTTGAAAATGATATACCTTTACTTAAAAAAATTTTTGGAAAGAGGAGACGATTTTAGATGGGGATAAATATAAATAGTTTTTCAAAAGATAAGAATTCTGTAGAGGTTGCTGATAATTTGCCTACAGCAGTTCAAGAAGAAAATTTCGATATAATGGAATATACAAATAATAAAAAAAATGAACTGAGAAAGTCTAAGGAAGTTGAGGCATTGACGTCTCTTATAGAAGTAGAAAATCCAGATACGATTTTACAATTTGGTAGGAAAGCATCTGAAGGAGTAGCAAGAGTTTCCGATAGCCTTTTAAATACAATAAAATTAAATAGAAATGAAGAAAATTCTAAAATGTTAGTTCATTTAACTAAAATAATGGACAAGTTTGATTTAGATGATTTTCAAGAAACTAAGGAACCAAATTTCGTTCAAAAACTTTTCAAAAAAGCTAATAATGCCATTGAAATGATGTTTCAAAAGTATGAAACACTAGGAGGAGAAGTTGAGAAAATTCAAATTGAGCTTGAGCAGTACGAAAGAGATATAGCGCTTTCTAACAAACAAATAGGTGCTATGTTAAATGAAAACTTTGAGTTTTATAATGAACTTCAAAAATATATTGTTGCTGGAGAAATGGCAATAGAAGAAATGGATAATGAAATACTACCTTTCTTTAAACAAAAATCAGAGACTAGTGGAGACCAAATGGATGTTGTTAATTATCAAGAACTATTAAAAGTTTATGATATGTTAAATCAAAGAGTCTATGATTTAAGAATAGCAGAAAATATAGCCATCCAAACAATACCTATGCTTAGAGGTATGCAACATAATAATTATGGTTTAATTAGAAAAATAAACAGTGCATTTGTTGTAACGTTACCAGTATTTAAACAATGTTTATCTCAGGCCATATTGCTTAAAAAGCAAGAATTGCAAGCAAAATCTCTAAAGGCACTTGATGACAAAACTAATGAATTATTGCTTAGAAATGCACAAAATGTAAGTACTCAAAGTGCACAAATAGCTAGAATGGCTGGAACAAGTTCTGTTCAAATAGAAACACTGGAAAAAATGTATAATACTATCAAGTCTGGTATAGATGAAACTATGAGAATAGAAGAAAATAATAGAGCTTTAATTAAGGATAATACAAAGAGATTGGAAGAATTAAATACGACTATAATTTATAATAAGTAGTATTATATTAAGGGCTAATTTGTATAAAGTTGGCCCTTTCTATGTATATGAGGAGGCTAGACATTGAAATATTTCGATTATATCTGCAAAGATGATTTGGAGAGAATTTTTTTGAAGGAGCCAGAAGACTTTAATGCTAAGACTGAAAAAGATGTGTTGAAATATGCACTTGGTGCTTTTTTATACGTTCCAGCGACTCAATATAATATGATTTATAAGAGTATTGTAGGGGATGTTAAGGGAGTTAGACCATTAGCTATTTGTTTAGAAGATGCTGTTGGGGTAAATGGAGAGTTAGAGGCTATAGAAAATCTTAGATTAATTTTGAAAAATATTAGTAATGAAAGTATAACCAATAAAGATGGAATACCATTAATTTTTGTAAGAATAAAAGATGTGGAGCAACTGTTGAGAATTAAAGAGATTATAATTAAAAATAGTCATTCTATAACAGGAATATTAATTCCTAAAGCAAATTCGGAGTTAATTGAAAATTGTATAGAAGCTTTAGATTCTATGAATCTTCAAGATATGTATGTTATTCCAATAATAGAGACAAGAGAATTTATATATAATGAAAAAAAAGAACTTAGTTTTACTAATTTGTACAATGCTATTTTAAGACATAAGTCAAGAATATTAAGCATTAGAGTAGGTATAACTGATATATTAGGGATGTATGGTATAAGGAGGGACAAAACCTTCTCTATATATAATAATTTAATTTGTTCTTCATTTATACTAGATATAATCACATATCTTCAAAGACCAGAGTTAGATATACCTATAAGTGGTGGAGTATCAGAATTTTTTGATTAAAAAATAGCTACGCACAATCGTGACTTTAGTCATGAGTTAGTAGCTAAAATAGTCAGCATATAGGGAAACCTATATGTAGAGATAGGATAGAACCTATCCAATACTACTTGAATTGCTAAAAACCCCTAAAGCTAACCAAACTAAAACATAAGGATGAAATAAACCTAAGTGTGAAAGTTACGAAAGTAGAAAAAATTGGTTAGATGGTATAAGGTTAAACCCTAAGTACTTTAAAATGGGCAATCAGCAGGTAAGCTCCGAATAGGAAAAACTTCAACGACTATTCCTCTTGAGGGAAGTACACTACAAGCTATTGGTAGTGGAAGTGGGTAGACCTTAACGGGTAATGCCGAAGGATAAGATATAGTCTGTGCTTACGTGAAAGTGTAAGAAGTTCATAAGAGAACTGCATAGGTAGTAGCGAACTTATGTGAACGACAACCTCAAAAATGATAAAAGTTAAGACTTACGGTTCTTAAATATGTTATTTAAAATTAAATATAAAGCCTTCTAAATAATTGTTTTAAATAATTACATTTGTTAATATTATGATAGGTGATTAATAAATTGTTCACCACAGCATTATATAATATATTAAATATGATAAAATCATTAAAAAGTGTATTAAAAAACAATTAAAGTGAGGTGATAGTAGTGGAAAAAGCTTATAAGTTTAGAATGTATCCAAATAAAAAACAGCAAGAGCTAATTAACAAAACTTTTGGATGTTGTAGATTTGTATATAATAAATATCTTGCTAAAAGAATAGAAGTTTATAAAAATGATAAAGAAACTTTTACTTATAAACAGTGCAGTTCTGATTTGACCAATTTAAAAAAAGAATTAAAGTGGCTTAAAGAACCTGACAAATTTTCACTACAAAACGCCTTAAAAGATTTAGAAAACGCATATGAAAAATTCTTTAAAGGAAAGGCAGGATTTCCTAAATTTAAATCAAAGAAAATTAATAGATTTTCATATAAAACTAACTTTACAAATGGAAACATTATGTACTTTAGTCAATATATAAAATTACCTAAACTTGGTATGGTTAAAGTAAGGGATAAACAAGTTCCTCAAGGGAGAATACTTAATGCTACTGTATCTAAAGAACCAAGTGGTAGATATTATGTATCATTATGCTGTACTGATGTAGATATTGAAGCATTTGAAAAGACTAATAATCAGATAGGTTTAGATTTAGGGATTAAAGAATTTTGTATCTCAAGTTGTGGAGACTTTATAGAAAATCCTAAGTATCTTAAGAAGTCATTAAGAAAACTTGCTAAATTACAAAGAGAATTATCGAGAAAAACAATCGGTAGTTTAAATAGAAATAAAGCAAGATTAAAAGTTGCAAGACTTCAAGAACATATAGCTAATCAAAGGAAGGATTTTCTACAAAAATTATCTACTAAATTAATAGAAGAGAATGATATTATTTGCATAGAAGATTTACAAGTAAAGAACATGATTAAAAATCGTAAACTATCTCGCTCTATTTCTGATGTATCGTGGTCAGAATTTGTTCGTCAATTAGAATATAAGGCTAATTGGTATGGTAGACAAATTGTAAAGATAGGTAAATTCTTTGCAAGTTCACAAATATGCAATAAATGTGGGTACAAAAACGAGGAAGTGAAGAACTTAAATATAAGAGAATGGATTTGTCCTAGTTGTAATGAAACTCACGATAGAGATATAAATGCAAGTATAAATATATTAAAAGAAGGATTAAGACTAATAACAATTCAAAATAAATAACTTATGTAAGAACCGTAGGAACTACGGGGATAGCCTGTGGAGAATTATTAAGACATATTTTAGTATGCAAAATTCTGTGAAGCAGGAACTCTGTGACTTTAGTCATGGGAGGTTCAGATGACAAATAGGGATATAAGAAGCAAGTATATAGAAGAAATATTATTGGATAAATATCATGGATTAATTGGAAAGACCGTAATTCATCCAATGCAAATTCAAATTGTACAAGCGCTATCTACAGTATCATATGAAGATTTTACTGATGCTTTGGATATACTGGATAGTACAGACAGTAAGTATGGTGTGAGCAAGGGTGTATTAGGAGAGAGAATGAATGAAACAAATCCACATTTTTTATGGGCTAAAAAAACATTGATTCTATCTAAAATATATGGTGTATTAAATAAAGGAGTAGACTATGAAGAATTGCTTAAATTTTAATTGTGAGATTGACATTATTGATAATCCCTTGAATTTAGAACTAAATGATTTTTTAGATGTAGGAATAAGAAATAATAGCAAAAGACGTTTTTTGTTTATCTCAAAGAAACTCGGTAAACATTTAGCATGTAAGCCAAGTGAGATGGATAATTTGGGAAAATTAATGGCTACAATTTATAATGAAAAAAATAAGGAAGAATCAAATGGTACTGTTATAGCTTTTGCTGAAACTGGTACAGCTGTTGGGCATAGTTTTTTTGATTACTTATGTGGAGAGTATGAATTCATTCATACTACTAGAGAACAGTTTGATGAGTTAGAAAATCTTGAATTTTTAGAGGAACATTCTCATGCAACAGACCAAAATTTATATTTTGGGATGCTTAACAGCTTTAAATTTGGAGACGAGATAATATTGGTTGATGATGAGATTACCACAGCTAACACATGTATAAATATAATTAGGAAGATTCAAAGTATTTATCCTAAAAAGAAATATACTATATGTTCCATACTTAATTGGGTAAGTGATGAGAATTTAAGTAAAATTACTCGTTTAGAAAAAGAACTGGATTGTAAGATAGAATTTGTATATTTATTTAAAGGAAACTTTAAATTTGATATAGATGAAGATGTTATTTCAAATTACAATGATAATTATATTATTACCAAATCAGACACTATTTCAAGGGATAAATTAAACTTAGTAGTAAATCATATTTATGTTGATTTAGAAGATTATATTGGAAATAAGAAATATGTAAAATATACAGGTAGATTTGGAATCAATAGAAGAGAACAATCTAGATTAAAAGAAATCGTTAAGAGAGAAAGTAAAAAAATAACTATGGATAGTAAAGGATCTTTAAAAAATGAAAAAGAAAAGATTCTATTTTTAGGTACTGAAGAATTTATGTATATACCTATGTTGTTTGCAAAAGAAAAAGAAAATCAATGTGATGTATACTATCATTCAACAACAAGAAGTCCAATTATTAATATTAATAAAGATAATTATCCTATTAGAAGTAAGTTTATGTTAAAGAGTTTTTATAATACAGATGTTCAAAATTATATTTACAATATAGATAAACATAATTTTTCGAAGTGCTATTTATTTGTAGAGCTAAATAAAAGTGAAAATTCTTATCTAGAATTTATTGATATAATTAAAGAGACAAGTATAAAAGAATTAACTATAGTATGTTGTAGCTAAAGTGTTTTAACAGGATAAATATATCACAGTTTTAAGATAGGAGTTGAGTCATATGGGAGATTTTAGCACATATTCTAAAGATGATGTTATCTTTTTATTAAAAGATATATCAAATTTAATTGAGGAAGAAGGAAATAAAGAGAGAGAATTAAAAATACAAAATGGCAGACATTATTCAGAAATGATACCAATAGAGTATGAAGTTAGTGAAGATTATCTGAATTTATATCATGAGAAACTAAGAGAAAACAAAGATAAGCTTGCATTTTCTATAGGAGTTATGTGTGAAAAAATAATTAAAAAAAATGGAAATGATGTAGTATTAGTTTCACTTGCTAGAGCAGGAACACCTATTGGTATTTTGGCAAAGAGATATATAAGAAGTAAGTATAATATAAATTTACCTCACTATACAATCTCTATAATAAGAGATAAAGGAATAGATATGAATGCAATTGAATATATAGTAAAGAATCATCCAAGTTCAAAAATTCAATTTTTAGATGGATGGACTGGGAAGGGAACTATATCAAAAGAACTTGAAAAAGCATGTGATGAACTTAATACTAAATTTAAAAGGTATTTTGACTCAACCCTTGCTGTATTAGCTGACCCTGCTGGATATTCAGGGCTTTATGGAATTAGAGAAGACTTCTTAGTACCAAGTGCATGTTTAAATTCAACTGTTTCTGGGTTGGTAAGTAGAACTGTACTAAGAGATGATTTAATTGGTAAAGATGACTTCCATGGAGCTAAATTCTATAGACATTTAAAAGATAAAGATGAGTCTATAAACTATGTAGAAACTATAGAAGAATGTTTTAAAAATCAATTTAAAAATATATCTGATGAAGTTGAAAACTGGGAAAGTGATATTATAACAAGAGATGGATATTTTGATGTCTTAAATATAAAGGAAAAGTATAACATAACAGAGATTAACTTTATCAAACCAGGTGTCGGAGAAACAACAAGAGTTTTACTTAGGAGAGTTCCATATAAGATTCTTGTTAAAGACTTAAATGATAAATCTTTAGAACATATATTCATATTAGCTAAAGAGAAAAATGTTGAAGTTGAACAAATGGATTTAAAAGCTTATAAATGTTGTGGAATAATAAAAAATATGAAAGATGTTTAGAAAATATATTAGACAGGAGAATATTGAATGATTGTTTTTTCAGATTTAGACAGGAGTATCATTTACTCTGATAAATTTTTAAATACTAATAGTGAATATACCAATATAGAAATTTATAGGGAAAAAGAAATATCTTATATATCTTTAGATACTATAAATTTAATAAAGCAAATACAATATTATGGTATGTTTATACCGACAACTACTAGAACAGTGGAGCAATTTAAGCGTATAGGATTTAATAAATACGGGATTCACTTTCCTTGGAGTATAACTTCAAATGGAGGAATTATACTTAAAAATAATGAGATACTCAAATCATGGAGTGAAAGAATAGATAAATTAAAATCTGACTATGAACCCATTGAAAGTATGATTGAGAAATTTAGAGACTATTTAAATATAGATGGCATAACTAATTTTAAAGTTGCAGAAGATACATTTTTTTATATAGTTGTTGATTTCTCAAAATTTAATTTGGATTTAATCAAAGAATATATAAATATCTTGGAATCAAAAAATTGGAGGTTCTATGTGAGTGGCAGAAAAATCTATTTTATACCAAAAGAAATTTCAAAAGAAAATGCTATAAAATACTTGACTAAAGAATTAGAAATAGAATCTTTTTATGCAATTGGAGATTCTATTATGGACTATGGTATGCTTAATATCTCAAATAAAGCTTATGTATTAAGGCATGGTGATATAAATAAAAATGAAATAGAAAATTCATTTTTATTAAGTTCTTTTAGTGGAATGAGTGGAACTGAAGAGATACTAGCTAACATTTTAGACGAAAGTTGCCTACTTAATATATAATGACTGACATGTATAAAAATAAGCTAAAAAATCTGAAATAAGTTAGAATAAAGTTTGACATACTAATTTATTTCAGATTTTTATCAATTTATATTTAAGTAAGAACTCAATATGTTAAAATGAAGGTGGAGTCATTGCCCAGACTGAGATACATTCCTCATCATCAAAATTTTCATACACATGTGGGATAGTACTGTTAAAATAAAAACTATCTCCTTCCTCTAATACATATTCCTTATTTCCAAGTGTTATCTTCATTTTTCCTTTTATTATATAGCCACATTCTTCTCCTTCATGTGTCACAAATTCATTATTTTTTTGTGTATGACCATCTAGCGTAACAAGTATAAATTCTATCTTTTTTCCAGATAAATTAGGAACAAGAAGTTCGTAAAATTTTGTAGAATCATTAGTTACTATTTTTTTTCGATTGTTTTTCTTTACTATTATATTAGAATCTTCTCTTCCAATCTCGTCAAAAAAATAACCTATACTTATGTCAAGAGCCTTTGATATTTTCCACATTGCCACAATTGATGGAACAACCATATTACGCTCAATCTGACTTATTAAGCCTGTACTTAAATCTGAATTTTTTGCTAAAGTAGAGATACTGATATTTTTAGATTTTCTAAGAGCTCTAATTTTACTTCCGACATCTATATTCATTAGATACAAACCTCCTCAGACATGATTATAACATATAATTTCTAAAGATTAATAGAATAAATAAAGTTTTACAATATATGTATTTTTTCTGTTATATTGAATTTTCTGAAAAGATGCATTATAATAGTATTAATATTCAGTATATTAAATATTGATATAGATATTTTAATTTAATGAAAGGGAGGTAGTTAAGATGAAGAGTTTTGTAAGCTCTGATAATATTTGGGTATTATGGGCAGTTATAACTGGATGGGCAGCATTTAGTATTTATTTGGAACAAAAGTATAATTGGGCATCAAAAGTGTCAGGAGCAATAATAGCTCTTGTAGGGGCAATGTTATTATCAAATCTAAATATTATACCAGTAGAGTCTGTTGTGTATGACCAAGTATGGGGATATGTTGTTCCTTTAGCTATAGCTTTATTGTTGTATCAATGTAACATTAAAAAGATATGGAAAGAAAGTGGAAGATTACTCGTAATATTTCTTGTAGGTTCTGTAGGAACTGTGCTTGGAGCTATGATTGGATTTTTAGCATTAAAAAATGTAGTACCAGATTTAAATGTTGTTGCAGCCATGATGACAGGTTCTTATATAGGTGGAAATGTAAACTTTGCAGCTATGTCAGGGGCATTTGATGCTCCAGGAGAATTAGTATCAGCAACAGTTGTAGCAGATAATCTTTTAATGGCATTATATTTCTTTGTTTTAATAGCTATACCATCAATTGGATTTTTTAGAAAACGTTTTAAACATCCACATGTAGATGAGATGGAAAGTATAGGTGTAACTGATGGAGAAACAATAGCAGCAAATTACTGGGGAAGAAAAGAAATATCTTTAAAAGATATAGCAATAGCCATTGGTAGTGCCTTTATAATTGTTGCAGTCTCTGTGGAATTATCAACTTGGTTCAAAGCTATAATACCAGTATCAAATCCTTTTTTAGCAATGCTAAATACTTTATTTGGCAATCAATATCTAATAATAACTACTTTGACTATGTTATTTGCTACATTTATGCCTAATTTCTTTAGCGATATAAAAGGAGCACAGGAGTTGGGTACATTTTTAATATATATCTTCTTTGTTGTAGTAGGTGTTCCTGCTTCAATACCATTAATAATTCAAAAATCACCATTATTACTTTTATACTGTGGAATAATGGTACTGATAAACATGTTAGTTACATTTATAGTTGCCAAAATATTTAAGTTTAGTTTAGAAGAAGCTATTCTTGCATCTAATGCAAATATTGGTGGACCTACAACAGCAGCAGCTATGGCAATATCAAAAGGATGGTCTAAGCTAGTAGGGCCAATACTTATAGTTGGTACATTTGGATACATAGTTGGTAATTATTTTGGTCTTTTAGTAGGAAATATTTTGATATAATTTTACGTGGATAAAAAAGTTGTTTTTGAGAAAGATTTTTATTTAATTGGAGGTTGTTATGATTTTCGATGGACATTCAGATACTTGGGCAGATGTAACAATAAGAAGAATTAACGGGGAGAAAGATGTATTTAGAAGAATCCATCTTGATAATTTTAAAAGAGCGAATATAGAAGGAGCTATTTTTGTAATATGGATAGACCCACCATATGATAAAGAGCCTGAAAAAAGAGTTAAACAAATCATAAGCTCTATAAAAGATGAAATAGAAGATATGAAATATATTACAAATATAGTAAAAAAATATTCAGATATAGATAAAGGTATAAGTGAAAATAAAATAAATATTTTAATTGGTCTTGAAGGATTAAGTCATATTGGAAAAAATATAGATTTAATAGATTATTTTTATAAAGAAGTTGGTGCAAGACATGCATCATTAACATGGAATGAGCAAAATGAACTTGCTACAGGATGTTTAGGAGATGAAAATCGTGGTTTAACTGAAACAGGTAAAAAAGCAGTAAATAAGATGGAAGAATTGGGCATGATAGTAGATGTATCACATTTAAATGATAAGTCATTTTGGGATTTAATGTCTATTGCAAGTAAGCCAGTAATAGCTTCTCATTCTAATGCTAGGAGTCTATGTGATGCTAAAAGAAACCTTACAGATAATCAATTAAAAGAAATTTCAAATACAGGTGGATTAGTAGGAATAAATAGTTTTAGAGGATTTACTAATAGTAATCCTAAGAAACAAGATTTAATACATTTGGTTGACCATATAGACTATATGGTAAATCTTATAGGTATAGAACATGTATCTTTTGGCTTTGATTTTAGTGATTACTTAGGAAAAGAGACTATAGGTTCTTTTACTGGAAATGTTAGTATTCCAAGTGTAGATGGTCTTGAAAGTACACATACAGCACATAATATAGTAGTAGAACTCGAAAATAGAGGTTATAAAAAAAGAGATATAGATTTAATTTCTAGTGGTAATTTTTATAGACTCTTTAAAGATATACTAAAATAATATAATAAATAACCTAAATTTATAAAATATTATATTTACATAATAATATTTACATATTTAAATTAGTGTTTATAGTTTTTTATTAAATTAGATTTTAATGTTACTAGAAATTTCTAGTAACATTTTTTATGCGAAAAACAGATTTATATATATGTATTGACAATGATAATTATTATTGATAAACTATAAAAGTGAAAATGATAATAATTTTCATTTTAATTAAGAAGCGATTTTTAAGGAGGGAGAATGAAAAAAAGGTATTTAGTCATAGGAATAATAATTTTGTCTTATTTTTCTTTATTTATAGGAGCTGAAGATATAAATATAATGCATATATTTGCAAAAAATCAGCATAAGCTTATGATATTTATCATGAGTAGAGTACCAAGATTAATAAGTATATTGATTGCTGGTGTAGGGATGAGTATAGCAGGTCTTATAATGCAACAGATAAGTAAAAATAAATTTGTATCACCTACAACAGGAGCTACAATAGATGCAGCTCAATTTGGTATAGTAATATGTATGCTTTTAGTACCAACTGCATCTATTTTTACAAAGACAATAATAGCGTTTGTATTTTCTCTTGTAGGAACTTTTATGTTTATGAAAATAATAAGGAAGTTGCAATTTAAAAATATAATCTTTGTACCATTAGTAGGTATAATGTTTGGAAATATAATAGGTTCTATGACAGATTTTATCGCATATAAATACGATTTGAGTCAAAATGTAAGTTCTTGGATGCAAGGTGACTTTTCTATGATACTTAAAGGAAATTATGAGATATTATATATCACAATACCTCTTATAATATTAGCATATATTTATGCAAATAAATTTACTGTTGTTGGTATGGGTATGGATTTTGCAACAAACTTAGGTCTGAGTTACAAAAGAATTGTTAATATAGGTCTAATAATAGTAGCACTTGTTACAGTATGTGTAGTCGTTACAGCTGGAAATATCCCTTTTATAGGTCTAATAGTTCCAAATATCGTATCTTTATATATGGGTGATAATATAAGGGCAAGTATATGGTATACTGGTTTATTTGGGGCGATATTTGTACTTATATGTGACATTTTTGGAAGGATTATTATTTATCCATATGAAATATCTATAGGGCTTACAGTTGGAGTTATAGGAAGTATACTATTCCTTTATTTAATCTTAAGGAGGAATGTAAATGAAGCTTAGTCTCAATCAAAAAATTTATTTGGTGAGCGCATTACTATTAATATCAATAGCACTTTTTGTAATCTATAGAATAGATATGAATCATTTAGAATATGCATTGTCGCAGAGAATACCAAAAATACTTGCTATGATATTAGGTGGAGGATGCATAGCGTTTACTACTGTGGTCTTTCAAACAATTACGAATAATCAAATATTAACACCAAGTGTATTAGGTTTGGATTCATTATATGTAATGATTCAAACTATAATAGTATTCATATTTGGTTCAAGTAGTAGTTTGATTATAAATGAGAATTATAATTTTATTATTAATATTGTCATGATGATTGGAGCTTCACTGTTATTATATAAGACGTTATTTGAAAAGAATAAAAATAATATTTTCTTTTTAATCCTAGTAGGAATGGTATTTGGAACATTGTTTAAAAGTGCTACAACATTTATTCAAGTAATGATAGACCCAAACGAATTTTTAGCTTTACAAACCAGTATAATGGCTAGTTTAAATAATATAAATACTAATGTGCTTTTAATAGCATTTATAATAATTATTGCCACAATACCTTTTATATGTGACGAAATAAAGTATTTGGATGTATTATCGTTGGGTAAAGAGCAAGCAATTAATTTAGGTGTAGATTTTGATAAAGTAGTTAAAAAAATGATAATACTAATAGCAATTTTAGTTTCAATATCAACAGCACTTATTGGTCCAATGACATTTTTAGGACTTTTGCTTGCCAATATATCTAGAGAAATTTTTAAAACATATAAGCATACATATTTAATTTTGGGTTCTATGTTGATAGGGATGATTACACTGATAATAGGACAATTTTTTATACAACATGTATTTAAATTTGACACAACTTTAAGTGTAGTAATAAATTTCATAGGAGGAATTTACTTTATTCAATTACTATTAAAGGGGGCAAATAGATGATAGAGATAAAAAATATATTTAAAAAATATAAGAATAAAAATGTTGTAGATGATGTCTCTTTTAATATAGAAAAGGGAAAGATAACATCTTTTATAGGACCAAATGGAGCTGGGAAAAGTACTGTATTGTCAATAGTTACAAGGCTTATAGTAGGTGATAGTGGAGAAGTAATAATAGAAGGAAAAAGCTTGACTAATTATAATAATAAGGAATTGGCTAAAAAAATAGCTATTCTTAAGCAGTCTAACAATATAACTTTAAAACTCACAATAAGGGAATTAGTTGGATTTGGAAGATTTCCATACAGTGAAGGTAATCTAACTAAAGAGGATGAAAAGTATATTGATGAAGCAATAGAATATATGAAGTTGACTGATATACAACATAAGTATTTGGATGAATTGAGTGGAGGTCAAAGGCAAAGAGCTTATATAGCAATGGTAATAGCTCAAGATACAGAGTACATATTACTTGATGAACCACTGAATAATTTAGATATGAATCATTCAGTTCAAATGATGAAGGTACTTAGAGACCTTTGTGACGAGTTAGATAAGACTATAGTGTTAGTAATGCATGATATAAATTTTGCATCATGTTATTCAGATAATATAGTTGCATTAAAAAATGGAAAAGTTGAAAAAGTAGGTCGTACAGATGAGATAGTTAATGAAAAAGTTTTAGAAGATATTTATGAAATGAATTTTAACATTAAGAATATAAATGGAAATCGAATCTGTATTTATTTTTAAAATATTGTATATAAAAATAAACTTACTACATCTTTTTTTATAAAATTTTAGATTAAGATAAATATTAATAAGAAAGAGGGAAATATTGATATGAATAAAAAAGCAGCGATAGTAGCAGCAGTAGCTATAGTAGGATTAGTGACAGTGTTTGCATTAGGTGGAAATAAAAAGAATGAATCAAAAACATCAGAGAATTCAAATGATACCATAAAGATAACTCATAACTTGGGAGAAACAGATGTAAAATTAAATCCTAAAAAAGTAGTAGTATTTGATTATTCAGCTCTAGATACGATGGACGCATTAGGTGTAGCTGAGAATTTAGTAGGGCTTCCTAAGGCGAGTTTACCAGCATCTTTAGAAAAATATAAGGATGAAAAGTATACAGATTTAGGAGGTTTAAAAGAACCAGATTTAGAAGGTATAAAGTCAGCAAATCCAGATTTAATTATAATAAATGGAAGACAAGAAGATTTTTATGAGCAATTGTCAAAAATAGCACCAACAATAAGTACAAGTAAGGATGATAAGAAGTACTTAGAATCTGTTAAAAATAATATAGATAAAATAGCAAAAATATTTGAAGTAGAAGAAAAAGCCAATCAAGAATTTAGTAAAATTGAAAAGAAAATAGATACTTTGAATAAAAAAGTAACAGAAAAAAATTTAAATGCTTTAACTATAATGGTCAATGAAGGTAATTTAAGTGTATTTGGCGAAGAATCAAGATTTAGTATATTATACAATAGTTTTGGATTTGAAAATAAAGATAAAAATATAAAAGAATCAAGTCATGGTCAAAATATTACTTTTGAGTATATAGCTAAACAAAATCCAGAAGTTATGTTCGTCATAGATAGAGGAATAGCTACTGGTAGTGATGTAAAGGACAGTTCAACAGCAAAATCTGTTTTAAATAATGATATAATAAAGTCTATGGATGCATATAAAAATGATAATATAATATATTTAGATTCACCAACATGGTATGTAAATGATGGAGGTCTAACGTCTTTAAACAAAATGATAGATGATGCTTCAAAAGCAGTCAATAAATAAATTATTTATATTAAACATGTCTTGTTTATTACTTATTTAATCAGCCACTTTAGAGTGGCTGATTTTTTATAGTTTAAGTAATAGTATTGATTATAATAATATAAATCTATTTAAAATCTAATAAAATATAAAGTTATACTAGACAAAAAGAATAATTTTTACATAGTTATTATTATATAATTTTAAACGGTATTTTGTAATTATAAATACTGTAAATTATATTAGGAAGTAATAATTTATAAGAATTTATAGATTAGAAAAAAGTTTTTATAAATAAAATTCTAAAAAGGAACTATATAAAATAAGTTTTTATATATTCTAATTGTATAGAAGATTTTATTGGATTTTCATGAACTTTATTTGAAAAATAATTATAAATGATAAAGAATTTATTTATAATAGTTAGAAAAAATAATTTTCAGACAAAAAAGAGACTATGAGCTAATTTACTCATAGTTTCTTAAATAAAATATACTTATTTTCTTCCTGCAACCCATTTTAAGCCCCAATTGAACTCAGTATCCATTTCTCTATGTCCTTTAAAGTATTTAACTACTTTTTCAACACTGAATGTCTCATCATCTACATTTTCTATCAATGCTATTGAACACATATTATAGCCATTTTTATGTTCATCAAGTTTAACAACTAAATCTGAATCTTGTTTTTGTTTGATTGTTACAATTCCATCAGCTTCAGACCAATTAGCTACACCTTCATAGATAAAAGCATAAATAAGTATTCTCTTTATTTCTTTTATTTTATTACCATTTATTCTCAAATTTTCTCCCTGTGTATTACTTCCTGTACGGTCATCTCCATCTAATTGTGCAAAAGGTGGATACTCCAAATTACCAAAAGAATTACCTAGTGCCTGAACAGCACCTTTTACACCATTTTTCATTTCAAACAAGCAACCTAAATCTAAATCTATATTACTGCTTTTTAGAGAGCCAAAAAAACCTTTTTTTTGTATTTTTTGGTTCCAATTTAAATTAACTAAAATTTCACCTAAATTACTATTTTCTTTTTTTGTAAGGTTTATTTTTTGCCCCTTTTTTAGTTCTATAGCCATAGTAATCTTCCTCCATAAACATAGATTTATTTAAATGGTAGCACTTAATAAGTCAATGTTCAACAAGATTAGGATAATAATATTAAAATTATACTAAATATACTAAAAAATAGGAATTACAACACCTTTGTACTTTTCTTCAATTATACTTCTTGCTTTGTCTGATGTAAGAACATCTTGTAGAACTTTAATTTTTTCGCTATCTTTATCTTCAGTTCTAAATGCCAAAAGATTTGCATATTCATCATTTACAGGAGCTGTATAAATTCCATTTTTCTTAGCATCAAGACCAGCTGGTACTGCATAAGTAGTATCTATAAATGCAGCAGTTACATCTGGAAGAGAAGACGGAATTTGAGCAATATCTAATTCTTTGAATTGTATCTCCTTTGGATTTTCTATTATATCCTTAGGGCTAACTAATCCATTACCTTTAGGTAAAGTTAAAAGACCAATACTTTCAAGGTATCTAAGGTTCTTAGAACAAGAAGATGGATTGTTGCTTATTGCAATTGTATCTCCTTTTTTAAATTCATCAACAGATTTTATCTTATAAGAGTAAAGTATTGCTGGACATACATATAGTTTTTTACCAGCCATTATTTTGTAGCCTTTAGCTTTAACTGCTTCTTTTAGATAAGGTTCGTGTTGGAATAGATTTGCATCAATTTCTCCATTATTTAAAGCCTCGTTTGGAAGTATGTAATCATCAAAATTTTTAATTTCTAAAGTATAGCCTTTTTCTTTAATAAGTGGTTTTAATTCTTCTAATAATTCTCCACCTGGGACTAAAGTAGCTCCGACAATTATTTTTTTATCATCTTTGCCTTTGTCTTTAGAACATCCCACTATAGATAAGGTAAACACTAAACATAATAACAAACATAATAATTTTTTGAATTTCATATAAATTCCCTCCTGAATATAATTGATTAGTTAAAAATAAAATACCCTTTTTATTACCCTGCAAAATAAAATAAGCCTGAGTTTAAACTCAGGCTTTAAAAGCTAATTTAGACTCATCTTTCAGTATAATACTGCAGGATTTAGCACCAATGTATATAAAATATACTGGTTGCTGGGTTTCATAGGGCCAGTCCCTTCACCACTCTGGATAAGAAGTATTAATTTTTAATTATGTTATAAATATTATCATGATTTTTTATATCTGTAAATATAATTTTATAAATATTTTAAAATATTTAACATACTCATTTAACACCTAAAATTCCAGAAACTAGAATATCAGTATTAGCGCCTAAGAAATAATCATTTATTTCAATAGAGTCTAAGATATTTCTCAAAGCATTTTCCTCATGTTTTATACCAATAAGTTTATCTTCTACAAATGAAACATCACGTTTTCCAAAAAAATCTCCAAAAAATTTTATAGTGCTTATTATGCCTTTATCAACATTTAAATTAAATTCAACATTTCCACCAGAATATTTTAATTCATTTGAAAGAGTATATTTTGGTGAATTGCCAAAGTTCCAATCCCAAGTTTCATATTTTGATTTAGTAAGTTTTTCTATCTGTTCTATATCATATTCACTTAAACAATAATTAGTATTATCAGTATTTATTTTAGAAAGATAGTTCATTATTGCATCTTTAAATTCCAGTATATCCATTTTAGATTGTAGATGTTCACTTATATTAGTTACACGGGATTTTACAGATTTTATTCCCTTTCCTTCAAATTTTATAGGTTTAACTTTTAGTGCACTTGAAAGGTCGTTTATCTCAGATGAAAATAAAAGTGTGCCATGATGCATTACTTTGTTTTTGTAATTATATTGAGCATTTCCAGAAAATTTCTTACCATCTATAAGAAGGTCGTTTCTTCCAGAAAATTCAGCATTGACGCCTAATGTTTTAAGTAAGTCTATTATTGGTTGAGTGAATCTTCTGAAATCACTGAAACTATTATTATTACAAGCTATGAATGTAAAGTTTATGTTTCCTAAATCATGAAATACAGCTCCACCACCAGATTGTCTCCTAACAACAGGTATAGAATGTTCTTTTATATATTCTAAGTTTATTTCAGAAAGTGTGTTTTGATTTTTTCCAACGATTATAGAAGGTTCATTCCTCCATAAAATAAATAAGTCTTCATCAAAGTTTTTTAGAATATATTCTTCCATTGCTAAATTGAAATAAGGGTTTGTTTTTTCATTATAAATTAATAACATTAAAGTAATTCCTCCAATAAGTGATAAAATTTTTTTGTTAGTCTTAGTACAATTAATTTTATAATTCGACAATAGTGTAAAAAGTCCTTTAAATTAGAAATTTTAAAAACTACCTTGCAAAGTTTAAATAAATAATATATACTCAAAATGTGTTTAATAAAAGTGAATAAAAAGGTAGAGGCGCAATAGTCTATCAGTACTAATAAGGAGTTAAGCACAGAGAATTATTAGGAAAGGAGATATTGCCGAAGTTTTATAATCGATGCTTTAAGATTATATTGCTGGGGGTACATAGAAAATGTGTACAACTGTCACAGGTTTATTTGTGGTGAGCTATCATTTAAGGAATTATATTATATTTATTTTTAATATTGTTTATGTATTGTAATGTTTAAGCCTTGAGTGTTTACCACTCAAGGCTTTTTTAGTTTTATCAGAACATAATACCCTGTATAATTCACAAAATTAAAAAGAGAGGGAGATTTACATGAGGAACAAAAAAATTAATATTATTTTTCTGACGACAATTATGTTCATAATGTCAACAGTAATGGTTTTTGCAGAGGAGGATATAGACACTATTGCATTAGCTAATGCAGAAAAATTTGGAATCTTAACTTTAATACCACCAGTAGTTGCTATAGTACTTGCATTTATAACTAAAAACGTAATAATTTCATTATTTATAGGGATTATTTCTGGTAGTTTTATAATTAAAGCTAGTGGTATTAATGTTTTTGCGACATTTATACAAGCTTTTTTAGATTTGGTAGATAGAGCTTTAGTATCTTTGGCAGACCCATGGAATGCAGGAATAATACTACAAGTTCTGGTAATTGGAGGAGTAATAAATCTTGTTGCTAAGATGGGAGGAGCTAAGGCTATAGCTGAAGCGCTTGCTAAAAGAGCTAAATCAGCAAAAGGTACACAGCTTATAACATGGTTTTTGGGACTTTTAGTATTCTTTGATGATTATGCAAATTCATTAATAGTAGGTCCTATGATGAGACCTGTTGCAGATAAGATGAAAATATCAAGAGAAAAGTTGGCATTTATAATAGATGCTACAGCAGCACCAGTTGCTGGATTAGCTATAATATCTACATGGATAGGTCTTGAAGTTGGTTTAATACATGACGCTTTTGAAAGCATAAATGTAGATGTTGACGCATTTGGTATATTTTTAAATACAATACCATTTAGATTTTATAACATATTAATATTAGTGTTTATTGTATTATCAGCATTATTATTAAAAGAATTTGGACCAATGAGAAAAGCAGAGATAAAATCTAGAAGTAGAAAAATTGGTACAGACCTTGATGAAGGTGTAGAAGAATTAGATGATTTAGCTCCAAAAAATGGAGTAAGATTGAGTGTATGGAATGCTATAATCCCGATAGGCACATTAATAATAGTTGCATTAACATCATTCTATTATAGTGGATATACATCTATAATGGGAGGGGAGAATAAGGCTCTTATACAGTTATTTACGAATTCGCCGTATTCATTTGAAGCAATAAAAGAAGCATTTAGTGCATCTGATGCATCTAGAGCATTATTCCAGTCTGCACTTGTTGCAAGTTTGGTTGCTATTATAATGGCTGTAGTCAAAAAGATTTTTACAATATCAGAGGCAATTGATGTTTGGATAGATGGAATGAAAAGTTTAGTAATCACTGGTGTAATATTAATACTTGCATGGTCATTGAGTTCAGTAATAAAAGAGTTAGGTACAGCTAAATTTTTAATACACTTATTATCAGGTTCATTACCTCCATTTTTATTGCCAAGTTTAATATTTGGTTTAGGAGCAATAATATCATTTGCTACTGGAACAGCTTATGGAACAATGGGTATACTTATGCCACTTGCAATACCACTAGCATACTCACTAAATCCTGATATGTCTTATGTAATAGTAAGTACAAGTGCAGTTTTAACAGGTGCAATATTTGGAGACCATTGTTCTCCTATTTCAGATACAACAATACTTTCTTCAATGGGAGCTGGTTGTAATCATATAGACCATGTTAATACTCAAATACCGTATGCTATATTTACAGCAGTAATTACCGTTGTATTTGGATACATACCAGCTGGATTTGGATTGCCAATATATATAGTGTTGCCAGTGGCTATAGTTGCTATATTTGTAGGTATTCAAATAATTGGTAAGAGAGTAGATGAAGCAGAAATTGAACTTGTAGAATAAGGATATAAATAAATTTAACCTTTTATTATGATTGTTTTATTAGTTTATAGATAATTTTAAAAAGTTATTGAAAAGAATAGCGAAATATAGTAAAATAAAAGAGTAATAAGCGGATGTGGCGGAATTGGCAGACGCACTAGACTTAGGATCTAGCGCCGTTGGCGTGGGGGTTCGACTCCCTTCATCCGCATTTTACAGTACTTAGTTGTACTGGAAAAAACTGGGGTTGCTGGCTTTCGGAGTGGGCTATCCCGTTTTTATTTTTTGATAGATAAGTTAAATACAATATGAATATATTTATAAAATATTTTACTAATAAATACAAAAAAGCACATTAAGTGCTTTTTTTGTTGTCTAAAAATATATTTATAAAATTGCAAACGATTCTATTGTTTGTATGAATATATCTTTAACATAATATAGTAAATTACAATATAACTTTACTTTTAGTGTTTTGTATGACATATTAATAATAAATTAAATAAATATATTATTTTACATTAATATATAACATATATGTATAAAAGTTAATAATATAAAAGTAATATAATTGATAATAAAAACTTAACAAAAAAAATAATACATAAAAAAAAATAAATATAATGTGTTGACATTTAATTGAAATATTCATACAATAAAAATGAAAATAAATATTTCCAAATGAGATTAGCGAGAGAGACCTTTATATAAAAAGGCGCCGAAGAAGAAATTTAAGAAATGCCAATTCTTAGAGAAACTTTCAGGCAAAGATATCGCTAGTTGATGGGACTCTGGAAAGACTTAGGTTAATATACTATAAGTCACCGAAGAAGCAAAATAATATTAAATTATTAAATCTTTCAGGTATACAAACAGGGATATATAGGCTAGGATTATTTTCCATGCTAATATATCTTTTTTTTATGAAAAAGTATAGGACATAATATCGAAATTGCTTAAATATAGTGGGTCTAATTTTATAGGGAGGGTTATATATGAATGAATTGAAAAGAGTGACTTTGTATAATATACACAAAGAGCTTGGAGCAAAACTTGTTGAGTTTGCTGGTTGGGAAATGCCTTTGGAATATAAGGGAATAAATAAAGAGCATGAAATGATTAGAAAAAGTGCAGGTATCTTTGATGTATCTCATATGGGAGAGGTACAAATAAAAGGTGTAGATTCAGAAAAATTTATACAAAATTTAGTTACAAATGATATAAGCACATTAAAGGTAAATGACATTATATATACACCTATGTGTTATGAAAACGGAGGAGTAGTTGATGATTTATTAATATATAAATTTGGTGAAGAAGATTATTTATTAGTAATAAATGCAGGGAATATAGATAAAGATGTGGCATGGATAATAAAACAAAGTAAAGGTTACAATGTAGATATAAAAAATGTTTCTAATGAAGTTAGTCAACTGGCAGTTCAAGGGCCTAAAGCAGAAGAAATTCTTCAAAAAATCACAGACATAGATTTAAAATCAATAAAATTTTATAAGTCAATTCCATCAACAAAAATATGTGGTTTAACTTGTTTAGTTTCAAGAACAGGATATACTGGAGAAGATGGATTTGAGATATATTGTAAAAATGAACATACAGAAACAATTTGGAATGAAGTTTTAAAAGCTGGAGGAGAAGATATATGTCCTGCTGGTTTAGGTTGTAGAGATACTTTAAGATTTGAAGCAGCTCTACCTCTATATGGTCATGAAATAAGTGAACATATATCTCCAATTGAAGGAGGCTTATCCATTTTTGTAAAAACAAACAAGGAAAACTTTATTGGAAAAACAATTTTATCAGAAGAAAAAGAAAATGGAGCTAAAAGAAAATTAGTAGGATTTGAAATGCAAGGCAAAGGGATGCCTAGAAATAGATACGATATAAAGGTTGGTGAAAAAATAGTAGGTTTTGTAACAACAGGATGTGCATCTCCAACGACAGGAAAGATTTTAGGCATGGGAATTATAGATTCTAAGTATGCAAAAGTAGGAAATGAAATAGGTATAGTAATCAGAAAAAAAGTTGTTCCTGCTACGATAGTTAAGAAGCCTTTTTATAAAAAGCAATATAAAAAAGATAATACTGTATTAAATGAAGAAAATAAATTTTCATATATACCTGCCATAAGTGAAGATAAATCAAAAATGTTAAAGGTAGTAGGATTAAATTCAGTTGATGAATTATTTTCAGATATACCAGATGAAATAAAATTAAAAAGAGATTTAAACTTGGAAAGTGGAAAATCTGAATTAGAGGTAAGTAAAATAGTAAAAAGGCTGTCAGAAGAAAATTTAAGTTTAGAAGACTTAACTTGTTTTCTTGGAGCTGGTGCATATGACCATTATATACCGTCAATTATAAAACATATAACTTCAAGGTCTGAATTTTATACATCATATACTCCATATCAAGCTGAAATAAGTCAAGGGACTTTACAAGTAGTGTTTGAGTTCCAATCTATGATTGCAGAAATTACTGGAATGGAAATTGCAAATGCATCAATGTATGATGGAGCAACTGCTGCAATAGAAGCATGCATAATGGCTATGAATCAGACCAGAAAAAGTAAAATAGTAGTATCAAAAACTACACATCCTGAAACTTTATCAGTACTTAAGACTTATCTACAATACAAAGATTGTGAAATAGTAGAAATTGATTTTTGTAATGAATATGGAACTACGGATATAGAAAAATTAAGGGCTTCAGTAGATAAAGATACAGCATGTGTTCTTATACAGACTCCTAACTTCTTTGGTATTATTGAAGAGATGGAAGAAATAGAAAAGATAACCCATGAAAATAAGGCTATGTTAATTATGAGTGTTGACCCAATATCATTGGGTGTTTTAAAGACACCAGGTGAGATAGGAGCAGATATTGTTGTTGGAGAAGCTCAATCACTAGGAAATCCTCTTAACTTTGGAGGACCTTATGTAGGATTTTTCGCTAGTAAATCTAAGTATACTAGAAAAATGCCAGGAAGAATAGTTGGGCAAAGCTTAGATACAGAAGGAAAAACTGCATATGTGCTAACTTTACAAACTAGAGAACAACATGTAAGAAGAGAAAAAGCAACTTCTAATATATGCTCAAATCAAGCTTTAAATGCTCTTGTAGCTTCAATATACATGGCTACTATGGGGAGAGAAGGATTTAAAGAGGTTGGAATGCAATCTATGAAAAAAGCACATTATACTTATAATAAACTTATACAAACAGGAAAATATAAGCCAATATTTAAAGGTAAATTTTTCAAAGAATTTACTGTGCAAGGAAATCTTAATATAGAAACTATAAATAATAAACTTTTAGAAGAAAATATATTAGGTGGTTATAATTTAGAACACAATTACCCAGAATTAAAAATTTCAACTTTACTTTGTGTGACTGAGAAAAGAAGCAAAGAAGAAATAGATAAGTTAGTTGGAATAATGGAGGGATTATAAATGAAAGAATATAATAGTTTGTTGATAGATATATCTAAAAAAGGTAGAAAAGCATATTCGCTTCCAAAGTTAGATGTAGACGATATAAAAGTAGAAGATATGATTGACCAAAGTATGGTTAGACAAAGTGAATTGAATTTGCCAGAAGTTAGCGAATTAGAATTAATTAGACATTATACCCTATTATCAAATAAAAACTTTGGAGTTGACACAGGTTTTTATCCTTTAGGTTCTTGTACTATGAAATATAACCCTAAAATAAATGAAGATATGGCAGCACTTCCAAACTTTACTGCAATGCATCCATACCAATCTTCATACACAGCACAAGGTTCTCTTTCTTTAATGTATGACTTGTCAAATAGACTTGCAGAAATTACAGGTATGGATGAAGTCACACTACAACCTTCAGCAGGTTCACATGGTGAATTTACAGGTCTTATGATTATAAAAGCATATCATGAAAACAGAGGAGACCATAAGAGAAACAAAGTAATAATTCCTGATTCTGCACATGGAACAAACCCAGCAAGTGCAGCTATGGCAAACTTTGATGTGATTCAGATAGCATCTGATAAAAATGGAGCTATAGACATAAATGCGTTAAAAGCAGTTTTAAGTGATGAAGTAGCAGCTCTTATGCTTACTAATCCAAGTACTCTTGGATTGTTTGAAAAAAATATAAAAGAGATAGCAAGTCTTGTACATGAAGCAGGAGGACTCTTATACTATGATGGTGCAAATATGAATGCCATTATGGGGATAACAAGACCTGGAGATATGGGATTTGATGTAGTGCATCTTAATCTTCATAAGACTTTTTCTACTCCTCATGGAGGAGGGGGTCCAGGAGCTGGTCCTGTTGGAGTCAAAAAAGAATTGGTACCTTTTTTACCAATACCAGTAATTGAAAAACAAGAAGATAAGTATGTATTAAATTATGATAGAGAAAAATCTATTGGAAAAATTAAAAACTTCTATGGTAACTTTGGAGTGCTTGTAAGAGCTTACACATATATATTAACTATGGGAAGAGATGGGCTTAAAGAGGCTAGTGAAATGGCAGTTTTAAATGCAAATTATATCAAAGAGAGTATAAAAGATGACTATATATTACCAATAGATACCTTATGTAAACATGAGTTTGTATTAGGTGGGTTACCAAGAGGAGAGGCAAATATAAAAACTATAGATATAGCAAAGAGATTACTGGATTATGGATATCATCCTCCAACAATGTATTTTCCTCTTATCATAAATGAGGCACTTATGATAGAGCCTACAGAAAGTGAGAGCATAGAGACATTAGATAGTTTTATAGAAGCTATGAAAAATGTTGCTAAGGAGGCAAAAGAAGAACCGGAACTATTGAAAACTGCTCCACACAATACTTTAGTTAAGAGAGTGGATGATGCAAGGGCAGTAAAGAAACCTATACTTACATGGTCGCAAAGATAAATAATTAAAAATAGAGATTATAAATATAAAGGAATTTGTATTTATAATAAAAAGCTATCTAACTTAATATAGTTTAGATAGCTTTTTTGTATATATATAATATTTACTACTGAAGTTTTAAATTATATTAGTGCTTATATAAGAATATTAATATGATGATTATTATACCATTATTCATAAAAATTATAGAAATTTATTTTGATACAACTTTTTACTCTTTTGGTTTAAGAGAAACTTAACTAAAATATATCGAAATTTATAAAAATTTAGGAAATCTTAAGAATTATATTATTAAAATCTTTAGATTTATATTTTATTATATAAACTATAGAATAATAAAATATAAAAATTGGGAGTTTTATAATATATTTGTAAATTTAAGTATAAAAAGCGTTAAGTTGAAAGGAGTAGAATATGGATAGTGCTAATTTAAAAAGTTATAATTGTGATATAAATATGGGATTAAGCAGTGGGCAACTTCAAAGTAGGATAGATGATAATTTAATTAATGTATTTGATAATGGAAAAACTAAAACATATAAACAAATTTTTAAAGATAATGTATTTACACTTTTTAATCTTATAAATATTGTTTTAGTTTGTCTATTGGTATCAGTTGGCTCTTTTAAAAATACTTTATTTATATTTATTGCTGTAATTAATACTATTATAGGAGTAATTCAAGAAATAAGAGCCAAAAGATTGTTGGACAATCTATCTGTCATAGTTTCAAATAAGGTATCTGTTATAAGGGAAGAAGAGAAAAAAGAGATTGATGTACAAGAATTAGTATTAGATGATATTATGATTTTAAAAACAGGGAATCAAATTTGTGCAGATTCAAAGGTATTAGATGGAAAATTAGAGGTAAATGAGTCTTTAATTACAGGTGAATCTGATATTATTATAAAAAATGAAGGTGATTTCTTATATTCTGGTAGTTTTGTAGTTTCTGGAGAGGCTTTTGTGAGAGTTGAAAATATAGGAAAAGATAACTATGCAAATAAGATAGCTAGTGATGCCAAGATTTCTAGAAAACATAATTCTCAACTTAGAAATTCATTAAATACAATATTAAAAATTGTAGGTATAATAATTATTCCTCTAGGGATTATATTATTTGTAAAACAACATTTTGGAAATGGAGATTCTATAACTACATCTGTAGTAGGTACTGTGGCAGCTGTAAATGGTATGATACCAGAGGGATTGACATTGCTTACAAGTATTGCTCTAGCTGTAGGAACTATAAAGCTTGCAAGTCATAAAACTTTAGTGCAAGAATTATACTGTGTAGAGACTCTTGCTAGAGTTGATACATTATGTCTTGATAAAACAGGCACAATTACAGAAGGTAAAATGCAGGTTGATGATGTAGTAATACTGGATGAAATAGATATTGATGATATAATGGGAAATATATGTAATTCCCTTAAGGATGATAATGCAACAATAAGTGCAATAAGAGATAAATACCGTATTTTAGATACTTATAAAGTTAAAAATTTAATACCATTTTCATCAGAAAGAAAATACAGTGGAGTAGCCTTTGAAGATAAAGGTACATATTTACTAGGGGCATTTGAGTTTGTTTTTAAGGATAAACATAAAGAACTTAAAACAGAGGTTGAAAAATATTCTAAAAAAGGCAATAGGGTAATAGTTTTAGCTCATAGTAATTCTTATATGGAAGAAAATAATATACCTGAAGATATAAAACCACTAGCTTTTATATTAATATTGGACAAAATTAGAGATGAGGCTAAGGAAACTTTAGAATTTTTTTATAATGAAGGCGTAGATATAAAAATTATATCTGGAGACAATCCAGTAACAGTAAGTGAAGTGGCTAGAAAAGCAGGTCTTAAAACGGCTAGTAATTTTATTGATGCAACAACACTTAAAAATGATGATGATATATATGAGGCAGTTGATAAATACAGCGTCTTTGGAAGGGTAAGCCCTCAACAGAAAAAACAAATGATTTTAGCATTAAAAAAACAAAATCATACAGTAGCTATGACTGGAGATGGCGTAAATGATGTTTTAGCACTTAAAGAAGCTGATTGTAGTATAGCTATGGCTTCTGGAAGTGATGTTACTAAAAATGTTTCTAATTTAGTATTGTTGGATTCAAATTTTGCATCAATGCCAAAAGTTGTTATGGAAGGAAGAAAGGTGATTAATAATATTCAAAGAGCATCTTCTTTATTTTTAGTAAAGACAATTTTTTCATTCTTCTTGTCGCTATTAACATTATTTTTCTTTAGTAGACAGTATCCATTCGTGCCTATACAATTATCACTAATTGGAGCTGTAACAGTTGGTATACCGTCATTCTTCTTAGCTCTTGAAGCAAATAAAAGTAGAATTTCAGGAAATTTTTTACTCAATATATTAAAAAATGCATTGCCAGGAGCACTATGTGTGACAGTAAATGTAATTATTGTTTACAATATAGTTGAATACTTAGGTTATAGTTCAAGTGTATTTTCTACTATGTGTGCGATATTAACTGGTGTATGTGGTCTTTTAATATTAAGACAACAATGTCTACCATTTAATAAAGAGAGGTTATTTTTAATTGTAAGTATGACTATTGCATTTGTTATTGGAATTCTATTTTTAGGTGGATTATTCTCATTTGTAGCATTGAGTAGAGAATTAATTCTAATAACTATGGTACTAGCAGTATTAATGCCAATTATGATAAAAGTTATGTTATTCGTGTTGGATGAGATATTAGATACAGTAGCTCCAGATTTAAATTAATTTGTACTGCACCCCAATTGTTGGACCAAAAATCTAACGATGGGGGTGTTTCTATATGGCTAAATATGATTTTAATTTCAAATTAAAAGTAGTTAAGCCCTATTTAAATAGAGAAGGAGGATATGTTTCAATAGCAAAACAATATGGAGTTGTTAACCATTTTTGAATGAACAATAGTACACTTATAGCAACATGAAAACAAAAGTTTTTACATGGTGATGTCGATGACCTGTCTAAAACGAAAGGAAAACCATCAATGAATAAAAATAAAAACACTAAAGAAGAAAAAATCGTCTCTATTTTTGAAGAACATAATGGTAGATATGGCTATTGCCGAATTAAAGTTTCACTAAAAAATAATGGTATAGTTATTAATCAAAAGAATTAAAGAAAAATTCCCTGTTAAATATAGATTTGAATATGAATCTAAAGTTGCATAAATTTAAAAATACAGGAATGAAAATTTCATTCCTGTATAAAGTCTAACTTTTGGGTCTCAGTACACATTTTGAGACAATCCCTTTTATTAGTTATAATTATGTAAATTATTCTATATTAGGTTCTTCGATTAAGTTTCCACATACATATCTATGAATGATATTTCTGTCATCACCAACATAGATAAATCTTTCAAGTCTTTCAAGTATAGAGTAATTGGCATGATTTAAATCTGAATCATCAATAATTAATGCATCAAAATCATAATCTTCTTCAAAGCTACCAACTTTTCCAAAGAAACTTCCTCCACTTTTAGTTGCAATATAAAAAGCTTCAGATAAAGATAAGAAGTTAAGTTCCTTACCAGAGTTCACCCAATATAATTTAGATAACTGTATTGCAGACACTATTGCTTTAAATATTGACAAGGTATGCCCACCGCTTATATCCGAACCAAGGGCTAATTTAATACGATTATCAAGGAATTTTCTAATAGGCATAGCACCACTACCAACATTAAAGTTAGAAGCAGGGCAGTGAACTGCCATAACATTATTTTCCCTCATTAAATCCATTTCTTCTTGAGAACAATGAACACAGTGAGCCATTAAAGTAGGAGTTTGACCAAATAAATTATACATATTATAGGCATCTCCATAAAATTTAGATTTAGGCTCTAAACTTTTAACCCATTCAATTTCATCATAATTCTCAGATAAGTGTGATTGTATAGGCATATTATACTTTAAACATAAATCTCCCAAACCTTTTAAAAGTTCACTCGTACAACTTGGTATGAATCTAGGAGTTATGATTGGTTTTACAATAGACTCTTTATCACTGTATTTATTTATAATTTCTTCTGTATCAGCAATAGATTTATAAGTATTCTCTAGTAAAGCATCAGGGCAATTCATATCCATATTTACTTTACCAATATATGCTCCAATACCAACTTCTTTGAATATATCCATAAGTTTCATAGAAGCTTCTTTATGTACTGTGGCAAATACAGCTGTTCTTGTTGTTCCAGATTTCCAAACTTCTTTTACAAATTTTTTATACATTTTTGTTGCATATTCTATATCTGTATAATTTGATTCTTCTGGAAACACATAAGTTTCAAGCCATGGCAAAAGTTCTTTATCCATAGCTATTCCTAGATTTTTAAATTGAGAAGCATGGCAATGAAGGTCGTTCATACCAGGTATTATAAGTTTATCGGTGTAATCTACTATTTCTAGATTCTTATATTCTTCAGGTATGTCTTTAAAGATTCCTTTTACTTTGCCTTTGTATAGTATAATATAACTATTTTCAAATACTGTGAAGGTGTCTGAAGTTTTTGTGAAAATTATATTCCCTTTTATTGCTTTTAACATATAAGTCTCCTTAGTTTTAGATTTGTTGATTTTAACGTATGTAAGTTATATTTTTGTTTTATAAATTAAACTTTTACCATATCTATTATATCAAATTTGAGTTATAAATACTATTAGAGAATAGTAAACAGCAGTGAAATACAGTTGTTTACTAGCATTTCCTAATATATATTACTGACATTTAAGAAAAACATGATGTTAACTGATATAAAACTAATATTATTTAAAGAGAGCAGTGCTTATATTCTTGGTTGTTTATTTATCCATTTAATCTAAAATGTGAGAATATTTATTTATATCTATTTTTAATAACTGTATGTCCTAATCTTTCAGAAATTATTTTTATGTTGGTTACAGTTAGAAGAAGTAAGCTTGCATTTGCATGTCTTAATTCATGTATCTTTATACATAGAAGGTTATTAGTTTCTAATAGTTTTTTAAAGAATATATTTATTTTATTAAATTTGCTTGTTTAAGTTAACTCATTTTAATATAAATAATTATTTTTTTGTAAATTAAAGTGTATTTATTTTTATTAAATTATAAATTTACATAAATATTCAAAAATAATCTATTTATGATATAATAAAAATATAGAAACTTTGCAGTGTTCGATTTTTTTGGAAAATTGTTTGTAGTTATTGAAATTACTGTTTTATAGAGGTTTTTTATAAAGTATCAAAAAACACTACTGGTCGCTCACTGCAATTTTAAGAGAATTATGTGATTTAAGGTATTGAAAATGCTCAATTTATTTTGGGGTTTTATATTAACTAAGTGGTATGTAAATTTTTTAATCTTACGTCACCTTTTATTCTTCTTATTAAGTTTTATATTAACTAAGTGGTATGTAAATTAAATTATTTTACAATAATGATGATACAATTCTTTAGTTTTATATTAACTAAGTGGTATGTAAATTTAGATCATGCTTATCGTATGGCTTATTTTGTTCAAGTTTTATATTAACTAAGTGGTATGTAAATTGTAAATCCTCTGGAAATGCTTCTCTTAAAGCTGTAAGTTTTATATTAACTAAGTGGTATGTAAATATAGCTAAAGAAAATTCACTGAAAGAACTTCCAATAAGTTTTATATTAACTAAGTGGTATGTAAATTTGTTTAGGATAATATTCTTTTATAAGAAGTTCTACAGTTTTATATTAACTAAGTGGTATGTAAATAAAAATGAAGCAAGTTATTGTGATTATACAGGATTCCGTTTTATATTAACTAAGTGGTATGTAAATAAAGGTGGTCTGATTATGATATAGAAGAAATCTACAGGTTTTATATTAACTAAGTGGTATGTAAATATTGGATATTGTACAATAAAAGGTGAAAGATATGCACGTTTTATATTAACTAAGTGGTATATAAATAAAGTTTATAGGAGTGTCAACACCAGTAGTATCTAAAGTTTTACATTAACTATGTGAATTTAAAATCGAAACCACTAAATAACACTTACTCAAATAGTAGGTGTTTTTTTATACAAAAACTTAAGAAAGGAGAGTAATAATATGGCAATAATACAAACAGCTATTCGAATTTTCGATGGAATTAAATTTTAAATATAAATATACCTTAGGAATTGTTAATAGTAGTGAAAATACCTACTAAAGTGAAGATACTTATCTTTATGCTAATACAAAGAAGCTTAAAGCTTTTATTAGAATTAAAGAATCTAAAAGCATTATAAATAGTAAAACTTCTAATTTAGATACGAAGCTAGAGGAATTAAATAATGAACTGTTAAATGCTATATAAAATATCTAAAAGAATTAAAAAAGAGTGCAAAAGCACTCCAATTGTGAGAAATATATACATAAAATCATTATTACAACAATGAAAAATGTACATATTAAGGGACATTTTGTATTTTTTTATGATAACACTTAATTTAAAATAAATGTTTATCATAGCAATAAAAAAGAAAAAGGGAGTACTTCATACTCCATTTGTCAAAAATATAAAACTTTTACATAAGATTATTATAACATAATTTATAAAAGTGTAAAGATATATAATAAATTTATAAAGATAAGGAAAATAAAAAAGATAAATCCTAAACAATGAGAATTATCTTTTTGGGTAAGAAAATTATTATCCTATTCTTAAAAAGCGTATCTAAACTGAATAATAATTTATTATTACTGCTTTTAATTCTTTTTCTCCTTGATTGTGATATGTATGCATTGATTTAGCTGAAAAACAAATAGAGTCATTTTCTTTAAGTTGATAAATAGAATCATTTACTTCTAATTTTAATTGACCTTCTATAATCATAATATATTCTTGTGATTTTTCGGAATGACCAACAGGCTTATAAGTCTGCATCAAGCAGAAGAATAAAGAATGAGTTTCCAGAGATACGAAAACAATTATGGAAGGAGTATTTTTGGAGCAAAAGTTATTGTTTAGTAACTACTAGTGAAGCACTATTAGAAGTTGTAAAACAATACATAGAAAATCAAGGAAAGAAGTGATATTGTGATAAGAGTCTACAAATATAGGCTATACCCAAATGGGGAGCAAAAAGAATATTTTGCTAAAACCTTTCCGATTTTATGCATAGGGCATTTTCCAATACCTTCACATCCATATTTATCTGCTAAGTCTTTGTGAAATGTACTCTTTATCACTTCTATCTTACATTTTTTCATAGTAGTCTCATCTCCCTATATATTTATTTATATAAGTATATGTTTTATTTTATGTTTGAACAAGTACTTACTTTTAAGTAGAGTACTAACGTTTAGTATAGTGATTTTATTATATGAGGAAGATTAAATAAGCATGAAAGACTATAATACATCATATTTGACCAATATAATTTCTAGTTTATTTATATATGTTTTTCGGTTATTAAATAGGAAATAATTATAATTTTTTTAATATACTGAGTATTATTTCCTAAAATAGGTTTATATCAATTTCTATTTTGATAGATGGAATTCATAAATGATAATAAATAAAAAAATAATATAATCAATTAATGAAACTTATAATAATCATTGATTATTACTTATGTATAAAATTTAGCAATATCAACTGATGATAAAGGTAATATAATAATAAATAATCCAAAATTTTCTGAGTCAGTAAATTGATTAAAATACAATAGGAGATATAATGAATAGGTCAAATCAAAAATTATAGAAAAAATATTGTAATTTGAAAAATGTAAAAACAAGTATAAAATATGAAATAAACATACTTATAAATGTGACATAAGAAAAAAGTTAAAAGATTTATTTTAAATTATTAATCCTTTATATATTCAAAGATTTCTTCTATACTTACGTTGAATACATTGGCAATATCAAATGCTAATTTTAATGAAGGATTATATTTTCCGTTTTCTAAGTTACCTATAGTTTCTCTTCTTACTCCTACTAATGATGCTAGTTTCTCTTGGCTCATATTATACCTTGCTCTATATTCCTTAGTTCTTGAACGAATTATCATTATTCTAATCCTTTTCCTTCTTTATGCTGTAAGTATGCAAAAATTCCTATAAAACTAATCATTGCTACAGAAAAGCTAATTCCGAGTCCATTTTCTATATTAGAAATTTTATATGAAACAATGGATATAACCATAGATGCTGATAGTGATGTAAGTGTTAAGAAGAATGCTGGGGTTGCTGCTTTTCTTAAATTTTCTTTAAATAATTCATCTGGAATGATATTAAAGTATCTGAAAAAAACAAAAAACGCACAAAAGCTAATTGTATGTATTTCACCAGTATATGATATACCAGCTATCCCCAGAAAACCTAAGAATCCTAGAAAACCAAGTTTATTTAGTTCTTTAAAATTTTTCATTGATAATTCCTCCCAATTATAAAATGTGATGTATTTTTAACTTCTTGTTAATAATATATAACAAAATATAGTGATTATACAATATAAAAATTAAATTTTATATAAAATACTTTATAAATATTACTTATCTATGTAGAGAATAACATGAGTAGTTTTTACTATTAAGAAAATGCATAAAACTATAGCAGAGATTGTAACAATAAAACTAAAGAAAATTATCATACTAAAACATAAGGAATATTATAATTTTCTTAGATACACGCATAAATATATATTAAGGGTGTGTCCCAAAATAGAGATAAGTCTCTTTTTCATTGTTGAAATGATGAAAATATATTTGATTTAATACAAAAAAGAGTGCCTCATGAACTAAAAAGTTCATTTTGAGACAACCCCGTTTTTTTCAATATAAAGGTGTATTAAATTTTTTATCAATAGGATGAACCTACTCTCCAAAGCTGTGCTTCTTTTAACAGAATATCAATCAGTTCCTGCTTCCCGTCAGTATAATATATCGTCCAAAGTACTAACGCCTATGGCAATATCAATAATAGGTTTTGCATGAATTTTGCAAATAGAAGTGCTTCCAATATGCTGAATATCGAGGGCAACTTCGCCTAATAATTTTTTTAACAATATAATTATATCTTCTGTTTTTTTATGCCATATCGTTTGATGAGGCACTAATCCAACTATACCTCGTTTTAATCCAAGCATTATATCACTTACCAAAATTTCGATTTGTTAACTTACATTTTATCCATCTAATGAAAATAATAGTCTTTCTTTTACTCTAAATTCAAACGCTAGTTCTGTCAAGTTATTCTATATACTTAAAGAAATTAATTAATAACATGAAAATTAGCAAATTACCTAAAGCAGAATTAAAAGTTACAAGATAAGTTTAGAAATTAGATATAATATCAACATCAAGAGAAATTGTTTTAAATAAATTATAAATAGCTGAATTGATAAAAACAATAGATAAACATAAAGAAAATATAAGAATTTTGTCTAGTTATACGTTTTTATTGACCAGTTATGCAGTTGATATTGAATATTCTAAATATTGATGTTATTTTATAGATGGTTTAAACATACTAGGGGGATTTTATGTATGTGATTTGTATGAAGAGAATGTATAAAATAGTAAAAACTTAGAACTATACCTGATGAGATTTCAGAATATATGTATAGAATGATTCTCATACATTAAGTTAGGTATTAAGTAATGTATAATTTATATTGGTTGATTTATTTTTATGGTATATGCTTTTAACTTATCCAATGAAAAAGTAAAGATGTACTCCCAATACATCTTTACTTTAACAGAAGTTATAGTTACTTATAAAGTACCAAAAAAATTATATATTTATTAAGGTAGATAAATCTAAAAAGGTTTTTCTAGAAAAATTTAAATTTAATTATATCTACTGACTAGCAATAAAACTTGATGTAAGCAGATTTCAACTGTAGTTTCTCCATATTCTGATATAAAATCATCTAACTGTGTATCTAAAAAATTACAATAATCATATGAACTACTGATATAAGCAGTTAATATATGTGTACATTTGTCTATTTCTCCAATAAACATACTATTCATCCCCCTAAAAAATTTAGTAAAAATTAAAAATTGTATTTTAATAACCAATTAACACAACTATAAATTTTTTTAGTATTAGCTTCTATAACTTAACTTTATAAAACTAAATATTCCTAGTTTTACCAATTTAGTTTTATTCTACAAATATATAATACTAGAAGATGCTTTATTATTCAACATGCTTGTTTGAGAATAGAAAATATTCTAAAATTAGACTAGTTTTTAAAAAGAAAATTCAAGGATAAATAGATTTATATGTAACTATTTAAATTAAAGTTGTGTCATTGAACTAACTTCATTTAAATGAATAATTATAAAATAGTGTTAGATAAGGAATTATGTATAAAAGAACAAAAAAATTCATTTTACTATTTAGTAAAAATTTTCAAGATATATGTTATAAAAAATTCAAATAAGGTATTTGTAGACATTTAAGAGATATAAAGAATTTTTCATAATGATTCTTTATATTTTTTTTAGTATATTAAAGAATTTTATAATCTAACAAGATATGGAGAAATACATCTAAAATAAATATTATTAGTGACTATAAAAAAATAAATAAGTTAATAAAATTGTTATCTGATAATCTTTCCACAATAAGTACAGTAAGTACCATTCTTTAAAAGTTCCATTTTTGAATCTAAACAATGATTACAGTTCGGACAACGATAAAATTTTCCGTCAATAAAAATACCTAAGAGGATAAAAATAATTGAAACTGTATAGTTTCCCATAAAGACAATAAATGCAGAGCAATAATAAACATACTTATAGATACTAAAAAACTTATTTTCAATTTTGTGTAAATATCTATATATCTCACATAATCACCAACTTATTTTAGAGTTATTCTTACTAATAAAAGTATACCAAACCTATTATAAAAAAGATAAACTAAAAGGTTACAATAAAAATAAGCATATTATAGATTACTTTATAAAAATATCAAATTTAAAAAGGCATTTTTGATTAGTTTTTGACAAATAAAGCTTAAATTTTTGATTTATCAAAAATTTAAGCTTTATTTAAGGTTAGGATTATATTGATATAAGATTTGAGTTTTAATATGTATATGTAATCAAAATAACTTAGGAGGAGAAGTCTATTGGTAAATTGGGAAATAAAAAAATTGATTAAATCTAAAAGTATGTTTATATCTCTAGGGATACTAATTTTAATGCTGTTAATCAGTATCTTTATTAAACCTGTTTTAGAAACAGAGAATTATTATATAGATAAAGATGGAAGGTATATAGAAGATATAAGAAGTGATAGTGATATAGGTAATGAAAAGTTTCAAAATAAGATTAATCTTTTGAAACAATTTTCAAATCAAATAGGTACAGATGAATTTTCTGAAAGCATTAAATCAATGTCAAAGAACAAACTTAATAATCTAAATGTAAATGAATATAAAGATATTAATTTCTGGAAAGTATTTAATTATAGAACTACAAATGCACTTATAAATGTAGGGATGTTAATCATTATAGCTATAATTATATCAAATATTTATATAGATGAAGTAGTTTCCTCAGTAAGAGATATCATACTATCATCAAAAGAGAAAGAAAAAGCCTTAAGGTCTAAAATAATTGTTGCTTTATTAGTTCCATTAATAATTTATTCTGTTTATTTAATTGGAATATTCATCATAACTTGTATACAGCAAGGGATGCCAATTAATGGAGATTTAGAACCTTTTAGAGTAGTAGACAATATAGCTACATTGAAAACTAATTCAAGTATAACAAATTATGTAATATCAAATATAGGTATAGAGCTTTTAATTTTTGAGGGATGGGCTATGATAGCTATATTATGCTCATTTATAAGTAAATCCTCAATATCATCAATAAGTTTTTTTATATTTTTTATAGCTGCAACTAAGATAATGTCAGTAATTCATATATTACCTAAAAAATTAATTTCAGTCATTTCTACTGTAAATTATTATGATTTGATATTTGGTTTTAATAAAATAATAGGAAACTATCTAGGTAAGATTATGATATTTAAAGTAAATATAGATATTGTAAACCTATTAATAGGACTTTTGATAACAATATTTATAGGTGCTATGTCATTATGTTTTTTAGTAATAAAGTCAGATTATATGAGTAAATAAAGGAGAGTTAAGATGAATAAGTTAGAAATAAAAAATCTTTCAAAGATATATGGTAAAAAAGCAGTGAATGATAAGATTACAATAACTTTAGAAAATGGAGTTTATGGTCTTTTAGGACCAAATGGAGCAGGAAAATCCACTTTAATGAAACAAATAACGACGTTGATAAAACCTGACTGTGGTCAAATTCTCTATAATGGTAAAGATGTATTTAAAATGGATGATGATTATAGAAACATTTTAGGATATCTACCACAAGAATTTGGAGTTTATAAAAACTTTACAGCAAAACAATTTTTACAGTATATAGGAGCATTAAAAGGTTTAAAGGGAAATAATTTAAATAGTAGGATAGATGAATTATTAGAATTAGTAGGACTCTATGATGTAAGAAATAAGACTATAGGAAAATTTTCTGGAGGTATGAAGAGGAGAGTTGGTATAGCACAAGTTTTATTAAACGACCCTAAGATAATAGTACTTGATGAGCCAACAGCAGGTCTTGACCCACAAGAAAGAGCTAGATTTAGGAATTTAATAGCAAAAATATCTAGAGATAAGATAATAATACTTTCTACTCATATAATCTCAGATATAGAATCAGTTGCAAAAGAAACCATAATGATTAAAAATGGAAAACTTCTAGTGAAAGGAACACATAGAGAAATATTAAACCATATGGAAAATAAAGTATATAATATTAAAGTTAAAAATGAGTGTGAAATTGATAAGATTCAATCTAAGTACAAGGTTATAAGTATTCAAAGTGATGTTGATTCAATAGTACTTAGAATTGTTGCAGATAATATTCCAACAGAAACTAATACACAACCAGTGCAAGCAAAATTTGAAGATGTATATATGTTTTATTTCGATTTGGAAGATACAAGGGAGGTATAGTAGAAATGATATATTTAGTTAAAGCTGAAATGATAAAAATATTAAAATCAAGGAGTGTTTGGATAATTTGGCTATTTTTACTATTTTTTGGCTTTCTTCTGATTAGAAAGTTTGATGTTTTAGATACTTATGCAGACATATTTTACAAGATAGAAGGCTCCATACCTCTAATAGGTTTGATAATGTTTATAATAACTTCTGGAAGTTATACTAAAGAATATGATTCTAATATGACTGGTTTAATAAATACAACTAAAAATGGAAAGAAATCAGCAGTGTTATCAAAAATAGTAGCTAATGGTTTAATTTTATCCATTATTAATATTTCATTTATATTATTAGTAGGAATTAGAGGGTTTAGTTTTTTTGACTTTAAAAATTTAAATGAACCAATTCAGAACTTATGGTACTTTAGAGATAGTAATTTAAATCTTACAGTGATACAAATGTATATAATTGTTATCTTAACTACTATTTTTGCTTCTTTTATATTTGCACAAATAGGTTTAACATTTTCATCTATATTTAAATCTGCTATAATTCCATTTATATTAGGTGGATTGATAATGGCAGTTCCATACTTTAGTGTAGGTTTTATACCAGATAAAGCTATAAAATTTATGTCAGTAACTCCAAATTGGATTATGATGAGTCAACAAATCGTTAGGTATAACGTACCAAGTACTTTGATAGGTTTTTCTATACTAATCTCAATTATATTAATGATAGTATTAACTAAAATAACATATAAAAATTTTACATCAAGCAAAAGGTTTTAACTAAAAATAATACTAATATTATCTATACCTTAGTTTAATTTAAAATAAGATAAAAGAATTTTAGATAAAATATATGCTAATATATAGGTAAATTATTATAGGAGGTTATTTATGGAAAATTGTGTTTTGATAATAGATGACGAGGTAGAGATATTAAAACTTTTAGAAACTGTCTTAAAAAAAGAGGGTCTTAAAAACATATATACTGCAAAAACTAGAAAAGAAGGATTAGAAGTATTTAAAAATATCAATCCTGATTTGATTATATTGGATATTATGTTGCCAGATGGCGAAGGTTATGATATTTGTAAAGAAATAAGAAAAACCTCCAATTCTCCAATAATATTTTTATCAGCTAAAACTGAAGAATTAGATAAATTACTCGGACTAGCGATTGGAGGAGATGATTATGTCACAAAACCTTTTAGCCCTAAGGAAGTAGCTTTTAGGGTTAAAGCTCATTTGAGACGATTAAGTTATTTTAGTGATGCTCAAAATGAAAGTACAGATTTAGATGACAATGAAGAAAATATTATATCGTTTGGACCATATATATTGAATGAAAGTAGAGCAGAGCTTATAAAAGATGGAAAGTCTATAGCATTATCTGCAAAGGAACTAAAAATACTATCTTTATTTGCGCATAATCAAAATCAAATTATAAGTAAAGAAAAACTATGTGATAAAGTGTGGGGAGAGGATTATGTTGGATTTGACAATACTATAATGGTTCATATAAGAAAAATTAGGGAAAAATTAGAGGATAATCCTTCAAAGCCTGAATATATTCTGACAATAAAAGGTCTTGGATATAAATTAGCAGTAAAGGAAGATTAGAATATGAAATGGAAGATTACTAGAAACTTTATATTTACAATTGTGTTTGTAGTTATATCAGTAGTAATTATAAATATTATATCTATACTGTATGTGATTTCAACTGACAGTTTTTTTAAAGTTGTAGATTCTAAAAATAATCCTGAAGAATTTGCACGTTCCTTTGAAAAAGATTTATACGAAAAAGATGGAGAACTTAAACTATCTAAAATTGGAATTGATAAATTAAAAAAATCAAATTCATGGATACAGGTTTTAAATGATTCAGGAGAGGAAGTTTATGGAGTAAATGTTCCAAAGGAAACTCCAAAAAAATATACACCCTTCCAAATGGTCAATAATTACAAGTATATAGAAACAAAGTATGTTAATTTTGTCTTAGAAAAATATTTAAACAAAAAACATCTAAATATAATAGTTGGTATGCCTAGTAGAGATACATCAAGAATAATTTTAACTTATTCCCAAAGTAGTATTAAAGAAACTTTAAATAAAACTATCATTATAACATTAGTAATTGATGGCATAGTTGCCTTAGGTGTAGGATACTTATTTAGTAGAAAACTTACAAAGCCAATATCAAGTGTACTATGGAGTATTGAGACTATGGCTAATGGAAATTATAGTTTATATCTCAAAGACAGAGGTATATATGAAGAAGTTTTTAAAAATATAAACATGTTAGCTGATACTTTAAGAATAAATGAAGATGAGAGAAAAGAAAATGAAGAATTGAGAGAGGAATGGCTGGCAAATATAACACATGATATAAAAACGCCTCTAGCATCTATACAAGGGTATGCAGAGATAATCAATGATAAAGATTATGAGTTTGCAGAAGACGAGGTACGAGAGTATACAGAAATTATATATAATAAGTCTAGGTATATAAAAGATTTAGTTGATGACTTAAATTTATCTACTCGATTAAAAAATAATACTATAGTTTTGAACAAGAAAAAAATAAATTTAGTCAGTTTAGTTAGAAATATAATAATTGATATTTTAAATGACAATAGATATAAAAATAGGAATATTGAATTTGAAAGCAATGAAGATTTAATTGAAGTATGTGTAGATTCAATCTTATTCAGAAGAGCTATAACCAATCTTATATTTAATTCAATAGTTCATAACAACGAAGGAGCTTTTATAAAGGTAGAAATTGCAAAAAAAGATAATATAGAAATTATAATAAAAGATAGTGGGGTTGGAATAAGCAAAAATGATTTGAAACATATTTTTGAAAAATACTATAGAGGTACTAATACAGGTGAGTTGCATAAAGGCTCGGGTCTTGGTATGGCTATTTCTAAAGAAATAATAGAGATTCATAAAGGTAAAATTTATGTAAGTAGTGAAATTGGAATAGGAACAGAAATTATTATAGAAATAAATCAAAATTAGAATATATAATATGGATTTTTTTAAAAAAGGTATAAGTGGGTTTACTATATATATTGTATATCTTAGGAATATACTTAATAAATGGGCTTTTGATTGTAAGTACTATTTAATACAAAGCGAGGTTTGCCCTAGGTCAATTAAAATCGTCGTTTGGATAAGCATTATATAGTAAAATTATGAGCAGAAATTCAGTTATTGTATATAAACAACATTAGAATGTAGTATTATAACTTATTTAGAAGTATATAATGGAATATGTGATTTAGTTATTAGTGGAATAATAAAACAGAGGTTTGATATAAAATTCAATACCTCTGTTTTATTACTTTTTATCCCATATCTATGCTTATTTTATTTATAAATTAGTGATTTTATTTTAATTAATACTACTGCATTTTTATTATTTATTTTATAAAATTAGTCATAACTTTTTCTTCGTATTGTGGTTCTTTAATTCCAGCTTTTTTACCAGCTGAGATACACTTAAGAAGCCATGCCATATTTTCTCCTAGAGTTCGCATAGTTTGCAATCCTTCTTCATCCTTCATAACATCTTCTGGTGTAAAGCCATGTACCTGATTCCAATACTGTGATGATACAATAGGCATATTGCTGATTGAAAAATATTTATTTAATTGGTCAAATGTTGCAGTTGCACCACCACGTCTACAGGATACAATTGAAGCACCCAGTTTTGTAGCCATACGACTTCCAGCTATGAAAAATAGACGGTCAAGAAATGAAGTTAACTGACCAGTTGCACTAGAAAAATAAACAGGAGAACCAACAATAATACCATCAATATTATCAAGCTCTTCAACCAATTCGTTAACTTTGTCATTCCAAATACATTTTCCAGTTTCAAAACAGGATGAGCAACTAGTACATCCTGGTATTGCTTCTTTACCTAAATACAATATTTCTGTTTCAATATCATGTTTACTCAATACTTTAGTAATCTCATTTAGTGCTGTATAAGTACATCCATATTGGTTTGGGCTACCGTTTATCAATAAAACTTTCATTATAAATTTCCTCCAATGAACTTTATTTAATAGATTTTCTAAGATACATTATTTTTTATAAAGCAGGATTTCCATGAATACCATCAATTTGTATACCAATATTTAATCTTGGAATCCTATTTAAAATAATTTTTTTACCTATATGACACACCTCCTATTATAAAATTGACTTTCAATTATTCTTACACTATAATTTTATTATAAATTATTCTAAAAACAAGTACGCACATTTTTGTTCAATACTAACCAAAAGGAGAGTGTAATACATGGGTATAGATTGTATTTCAAATACAGATTTAAGTGAAACAGGATTTAGTTATACACTTTCACTGATTAGTGGCAAGTATAAAATGATAATTCTCTACTGTCTTGTAGAGTTTGAAGTTGTCAGATATAATGCATTAAAGCGTTATATAAATACTATCTCCTATAAAACTTTGAGTCTATCATTAAAAGAATTAGAAGCAGATAACTTGATTATTCGTACTGAATATCCTCAAATACCTCCTAAGGTAGAATATAGTTTATCAGAAAGGGGAAAATCTCTGATTCCAATTTTAGATGCAATGTGTGAGTGGGGAGAGAAGAATAGACCTTAACTTTATATCTGTATACCATAAAAAGACTGTGAGTAAGATTGTTTAAATAATCTACTCACAGTCTATATTTAAATAAATAATTTTTATTTGTAATTTATAGAAATGCTCAAAAAATTATTATGAAATTTCACCACCAATTTCCTTTATATCTTCTTTGTATATGACACAAGCTTCTATAGCTAATTCTAAACCTTTGACTATTTCTTCTAAAGACATGAATGGTGTGTTCTTTTTGTCTATTATTTGTGAAGTCATATATGGAATGTGTATAAATCCTCCCCTTAGATTAGGATATTTTTTGTCTATCATATAAAGAATTCCATACATCACGTGATTACAGACAAATGTACCTGCAGTGTTTGAAACACTAGCTGGAATTTTATTTTCATTCATATGTTTTACCATAGCTTTTATAGGTAATTTTGAAAAATATGCAGGTTCACCATCTTCTTTTATAACAGTATCTATAACTTGATTGCCTTCATTATCTTTTATTCTAAAATCATCTACATTTATAGCAACTCTCTCAGGTGTAATGTCAAATCTACCTCCAGCTTGTCCAACTGATATTACTATATCTGGATTGTGTTTTTGGATAGCTTTATCTATAGCTTCAACAGATTTTGTCATAACTGTTGGTATGGTTATTTTTACGATTTCTGCACCATTTATATTATCACTTACCCTTTCAACTGCTTCTTGAGCTGGGTTTATTGGTTCTCCACCAAATGGGTCAAATCCTGTTAACAAAATTTTCATTATTTTACCTCCTAATTATATTAAAATCCTAAAAAGTACATTACTAATATGTGGGCTATAATTAACACCAAAGCAACTGGTGCTTGATATTTTATAACAATATAATCGTTTTTACATTCTAGTAAGGCTGCTGGAACTATATTAAAATTAGCAGCCATTGGAGTAAGTAGAGTTCCACAATATCCTGCTGTTAATGCTAATGCTCCAATTATAGCAGGATTTCCGCCTTGAGACAATACAAAAGGAATTCCAATTCCTGCCGTTATGACTGAAAATGCAGCAAATGCATTTCCCATTATCATGGTAAATATAACCATTCCCAATACATAAGCTATAACACCAAATAATCTGTTATCAGCAGGGACTACTCCAGATATCATAGTTGAAATAACTTCACCCACTCCAGCTTGAGTAAACAAAGCACCTAATGCAACTAAAAGTTGTGGTAGCATACTAGCAGGTCCCATTTGTTGAAGTAATCTTGAACCATCTTGAACTGATGTGGCAGGTTTTGCTTTGGTTATTATAAGAGCTGATATTAACGCGATTACTGAACCTACACCTATTGCAAACTGTGAAGAATTGTCAAAATTAGAAAGGCTCATAGCTACTACTACTGCAGCAAATGCTAATATTAAAGATGGTATAAATATTTTGTTTTTAAGTTTATCTGCATGTTCTTTTCCAAAATTCTCATCTGGTTCTTCATGCTTTGCAAATACAACTTGTTTAGAAAGTGTTAATAAGCTAGATAATATTAGTATCATTCCGATTATATTGGCTGGAATCAATCTACCAAATATGAATGGTAGTGATATAAGTATCCAAAATAATGATGTACCATATTTCTTATTGTTATTTATGGTAGTAAAAGACCTATATGCTATGACAATCATTAAAAATCCCATTAATGCGTAAAAAATTTCTAATGAAATGTTTATAAAATTTTGCATTTTTATTCCTCCTAAATAAATCTATTTTTTATGACTCTTATTTAATTTTTTATCATATAAGGTAAACTGGATTGTAGCTACCACAAGTGCTATTACTGCCATAATAGTGTTAGCTTTTACAATATTAAGACCAGTTACATTGTATCCAAATTGAGTCAGAGTAGAAGCTATAAGCAATACTCCACTACTACCTGTAAATAGGTTTTGTCCATAAAAGTTTCCATAATTTTCTGATGCAGCAGATAATGCTTTTATAGTTTCTTCATCAGATTCTTTTAGTTCGTCACTGTTACTTAAACCAGCAGCTTGAGCCATAGGATTAACAAGTGGTCTTACAAACTGAGGATGACCACTCATTCTAATTGATAAAGCACCAGCTATTTGTCTAGCTATCATGTATATAGTAAGTACTTTTCCTGTTGTGAGTCTCTTTAATTTTTCTATTAGAGAAACAGCTCTTTGTTTCAATCCATATCTTTCTAATATACCGATTACTGGCAATGTCAATATGAATAATGATACACCTCTGTTTGAGACAAAAGAGTCTCCTAATATTGTAAAAATTTGATTAAAATCTAACCCTGCAACAATTCCTGTTGCTATTCCTGCTAATAATACAGTAAATAATGTGTCAGTTTTAAGTATAAAGCCAATTACGACTATCAATATACCAATTAGTTTTATCATAAATTATTCTCCTTCCATTTCTCTATATTTTTAACTTAAATTCACTCAATAGATAAAATTAAACTCTTTTTATAGTATTTGCGTTAATAGGACTATTATTATAAAATTTAAGAAAATTAGAGAAGATATTTTTAAATATCAAAATAAATAAAAGTTAAGCAAATGAATTTAGATAAGAATGATTATATTTTAAACTAATATGAATTGATTTTATAAGTACATAATTTAAATGCTAAGGTATATTTGAAATAGTAGTTTTAAATTAGATATTAGATTATAAAAAGCCGTAATCAAACTTGAGTTGATTACAGCTTTTTCATTATAAATTAATAAAATGTATGCTAATGAATTAGTTTGTATTTTGTTAAAAGTAATAAAACTTTAATAAATATTAAAGACTATTTTTGATAATATTACTCAGAAAATAAAAAGCGTTTATTATAAAAATAAGTAATTTTATTTTAGTTATTAAAATTTATTAAAAAATCGTCTATTTTATCTTGTGATATTCTAAAGTTATCATAATTACCTTTTGTAACAGATTTCATGATAAGTTTATCTAGAAAGTTCATTTTTTCTAATCGAGCTTCGCCACCAAAAATCCCAATCGCATTTGCGCTCTCTAACAAAGATGATGGAAAATTTGATTTTAAATATTTATCTGATTGTTCAGAAAAGCCACAACAAATGAAGATACCAACTTGTTTTTTGTTTAATAATTCTATATTATCGTTACATAATACACGGATTTTTTTTGAAACTAAACCAGCATATATGGAACTTCCAATAATAATTGCATCAAATTCTGATAATTCAATTTTAGTATTATTATCATTAATATCAACAATAGTAACATTATCTGATAGTTTATTTTTTAGTATATTTGCACAGTCTTTTGTACAACCATATTTACTTGAATATATAATAATAGTGTTCATATTTATTCTCCTTTTCGTAAAGCATTTTCTACGGCTTTTCGTATAGTATCACTACTATAAGTTGCAGAGGTTATAGCATCTACCTCTAAAGATTGTTGCTTAATAATATCTTTTATGATTTTTTCAGCAGGTTTACCTAAAAGAGTGTCGTGCTCTAGTATTCTAATATTTTGGATTCTAGCATCATTAACTTCAACAGATACAGTAGCTTTTACCAGTTTATTATCAGCACTTCCAGTATAAATACCGTCTTTCACATTGACAAGATTTATATTTTTAACTACTAACTTTTCTGGTTTTAAGTTGTTTGCAATTAAAATAATAATGCATATAAATACAAAACATAGAAGCATTGCTATTTTCAAAATTTTTGAAGATTTTTTCTTTTTACTATAAGTTTCATTATGAGTTTTCATTGTAAAGTCCTCCCACCAAAATATCTAAGAAATTTTCTATAATTTGAGTAAAATTATGTAAAGAATACAACTGATTTTCAACAATACATAAAACAAATCCTAATATTGCACTTATAAGCATCCATGAAGTTTTATCTATATTTTGTTTAAATATTCCTTGTTTAATCCCAGTGGAAAGAAGTTCATCAAGCATTTTTATACCATTATTACTAGGGGTACCATTTGTATTTTCAGATGCAAATAAAAAATTCATTTTACTATGCATAATAGCTTTTGACATCTCTGGTTCACTAGAAAGAGTTTTTATAAAGTTAGTCATAATTTCTATGATTTGCTTATCTATTGGTAGAGATGAGCAGTTATGCATAAGATTAATAGTATTGCTTTCTATTTTGTTGTAAAGTTTATTGGTCATATCGCTGATAATCTCTGCTTTGTCTTTATAGTAAAGATAAATTGTAGTTGGAGAATAATCTATTTTTGTAGCAATTTTTCTTATTGATAAATTTTCATATCCATGTTGATTAATAATTTCGATACTAGCATCCATAATTTTTTTCTTCATTTCTGCTTTTTCATTTTTACGTCTTTCTTTGATACTCATATAATCACCCCTTTACTTAACGGTGTTAATTTAATTGACATTGTTATTATATGCTTTAATTTTAATGTTGTCAATAAACTATTATAATATAAGTTGATATATTTTTATAGATAATAAATTAAGGTTATTAATTGTAATATTTGAGATATTGTTGTATAATAATAATCGGTTTAAACGTGCCACATTTTGTTAAAGTTAGTTCATAGTCTTAAACAAATTTTAATAAAATACATCGAAATATGATAAATTCTTTTATACTATAAAATTTATTTTGTAGTTATCAAATCAGATGTTTGAAAATTTTTTGCTAATCTATAGTAAAGAGCCGAAAACTATAATTTAACATCTGTACTTGTTCGAGAACTCCAAGTATAAAAAACTAAGGAATTATATAGTGGCAGTATATAATTAATACCCTTAGACACACCTTTTTGAAAGTGGAAAAAAGATGTGTAGTTCTCCTCGACCACAAATCAAGGAGGATAAAAAATGGAAAAGAGAAAAGTAATAATTGATTGTGACCCAGGAATTGATGATTCTTTGGCAATCCTTCTGGCTTTAAATTCACCAGAGCTAGAAGTAATTGGAATTACCACATGTTGTGGAAATGTTCCAGCCAATATAGGTGCAGAAAATGCACTAAAAACACTTCAAATGTGTTCTTCACTAAATATCCCAGTATATATAGGAGAAGAAGCACCACTAAAAAGAAAACTTGTAACAGCTCAAGATACACATGGAGAAGATGGTATTGGAGAAAATTTTTATCAAAAGGTGATAGAAGCTAAGGCAAAAAATGGAGCAGTAGATTTTATAATAAATACTTTACATAATCATGAAAAAGTATCAATAATAGCACTTGCACCACTTACAAATATAGCTAAAGCACTTATGAAAGATAAAAAAGCATTTGAAAATCTCGATGAATTTGTATCTATGGGAGGGGCATTTAGAATTCATGGAAATTGCTCTCCAGTAGCAGAATTTAACTATTGGGTAGACCCACATGGAGCAGATTATGTTTACAAGAATTTATCTAAAAAAATTCACATGGTATGTTTAGACGTAACTAGAAAAATTGTACTTACTCCTAATATTATTGAGTTTATAAATAGACTTGATAAAAAAATAGCAAAGTATATAACTGAAATAACTAGATTCTATATTGATTTTCATTGGGAACAGGAAGGAATAATTGGTTGTGTGATAAATGACCCTCTAGCAGTAGCATATTTTATAGATAGAAGTATATGTAAAGGGTTTGAATCATATGTAGAAATTGTGGAAGATGGAATAGCTATGGGTCAGTCTATAGTGGATTCTTTCGATTTCTATAAAAAAAATCCTAATGCAATTGTTCTAGATGAAGTTGATGAGAAGAAGTTTATGTACATGTTTTTAAAGAGGCTTTTTAAAGGTTATGAAGACACTATAGATTCTGTGGAAGGAGTGATATAGTGTGAAAAGAAAGATATGTATAAAAACTATTACACTTATAGCTTTTGGTATTTCTATAAATATAATAGGTGCTTTTATAGCTATGGGATTAAGATTACCTATATACTTAGACTCAATAGGAACTATAATGATAGCCTCACTTTTAGGACCTAAATACGCTGTCATTACAGGTGTGTTTGGAAGTCTAATAAGTGGAATTACGTTTGATGTGTATTCTCTCTATTTTGCACCAGTTCAAATATCAACGGGATTACTTGCTGGAATAGCATTTAAAAAGAATTTTTTAAAGGGTTTAAAAACTCCTTTAGGAGTGCTACTATTTGCTATTCCAACATCTATAATAAGTTCAATAATTTCAGCTTTTTTGTTTGGAGGTATTACATCATCAGGTTCTTCTTACATAGTACAAATCTTGAAAGTATTAGGGTTAGGAGATGTTTTTAGTGTATTTGTAACCCAGGTATTTACTGACTATGCAGATAAATTGGTAGCAGTTGTTTTGGTGAATTTAGGATTAAATGCAGTTCCAAAAACTATAAAAATGTCATTGACTGAGGGAAGATAGGAGAAAAATGGATAGATACAGTGAGATAACAAATAAAAATCGAAGAGAAATTGTTTTGCTTAAAGGATTTCCTTGTATATGGGGAAAGTGTTCTTTTTGCGATTATATAGATGATAATTCTGATTTAGAAGAAGAGATGAATAAATTAAATCTGGAGGTTTTAAAAAACATAACTGGAAAATATGGAGTTCTTGAGGTCATAAATTCCGGTAGTTGTTTTGAACTACCTAAGAATACTTTAGAAAAAATAAAATGTATTATAAAAGAAAAGAATATAAAAAAATTATTTTTAGAAAGTCATTGGTCTTATAAAAACAGGCTTAAAGAAATGAGAGAGTATTTTGAAATTCCCATAATATTTAAAATTGGAGTTGAAACCTTTGACAATGATTTTAGAAATAATATTTTAAATAAAAATGCAAAATTTAAGACTCCACAAGATGTAAAAGACTATTTTGATTCACCTTGTATTATGGTTGGAATTAAAGGACAAACAAAAGAGATGATAGATAAAGATATAGAGATTATCTTAAATACTTTTGAAAAAGCAACGGTGAATGTTTTTATAAATAATTCTTCTAGTATAAAAAGAGACGAAGAGTTAGTGAAATGGTTTATTAGTAAGTATAAATTTTTGGATGAAAATCCAAATATAGAAGTTTTATACAATAATACAGACTTTGGTGTAGGGGATTAGCATTAATTTAGTTTAAATTTTAAATTAAAAAATTTAGTTTGTTTTAAAAAAAGCTTCTGATATTTAGAAGCTTTTTTTTTAGAGTATTATGTTACAATAAGAAAAAAGGAATTAAGGAGTAAATAAATGATGATTAATAGGGTAAAATGGAATAAATTGGATTATAATGAATTTTTAGAATATATGAAGTCTATGCAAGATATCAAATATAGAGATTTTAACAAAAAGCTCATACCTGGGACAGAAAATATCATAGGTATTAGAATTCCCAATTTAAGAAAGTTATCAAAAGAAATAAGCAAAGGAAATTGGAAAGAATTTTTAGAAGTAGCAGAGGATACATACTATGAAGAAGTTGTACTACAAGGTATGATAATTGGCAATATAAATAGTAACTTTGAAGAAATTTTATACTATATAAAAAGATTTATACCTAAAATCAATAATTGGTCAGTTTGTGATGGATTTTGTTCTGGCTTAAAGTATACGAAGAAATATAATGAAAGCATGTATGATATACTTAAAAAATATGTTTATTCAGAGAATACATGGGAAATTAGATTTGCATTAGTTATGTTTTTAATATATTATGTTGATGATAAACATATTAAGGAAATATTTGAATGCTGTAATAATATACAAAGTGAAGAATATTATGTTAAAATGGGTATGGCATGGTTGCTATCAATTTGTTTTATTAAATATGAAGAAGAAACATTTCTATATATAAAAAACAATAATTTAGATGATTTTACTTATAATAAAACGCTACAAAAAATAATTGAATCAAATAGAGTAGATTTAGAAAAGAAGAATATAATAAGAAGTATGAAAAGAAAGACAAGAAGATATTGACGGAGGAATATTAATGAATAACAATAAGGAAAGAATTGATAAATTTTTAGAACTTCAAAGCAAAGGAATTAAATTTGCAGAGATAGCTCAAAATTTAAAGATTAGTCAAAGTACTTTAAGAACTTTTTTAAATAAAAAAGGGTATAAGTCAGAAAAAGGTAAATACATATTAAAAGACGAATTAAATTATAATGAAAACTTAGATAATAGAAGTTTGGAAGAAGAAAAAGCTAGAGAATATGAAAAAAGTAAAAAGAATAATACAAGTAATATAAGAAAAGTAAGCACCAAGAAAAAGGCTTCTAATGAAAAGATTTTAAGTAAAAATGTCGAACAAATTGAGTTTAATGACACAGATTTAAAAAACATAAAAACCAAAAAAAATGTTAAGCCTAAAAAAGATAGAAAAATAAATATAACTCAAGAAGATTTAGACAAGCTTTGTGAAGTGTATGATTGGTACTTAGAGGTAAAAGACCACAATATAAAACCAAAAAAAGTATCTAATAAAAAAGATGTACATATAGATAATGAACCCTTAAATGAATTAAAAACAACTAGAATACGTATAGATAAAGAAATATGGAATGACTTTGAAAGGTTATGTAGCAATTCTAGTTTTGAAAAACATCAAATACTTACACAAGCATTGAAAGAATTTATGAAAAAATATAAAAATCTACTATAAAATACTACTATATGAGGTGCTTAATATGAATAAAATAGTAAAAAAAACAATTTTTCTAATGATTATATTAACAATATTTATTTTTACGTTGTCAGCATGTGAAAAAGAAGAACAACCTGATTCAGTTTATATTCAAGCAGAAGATAAAAATGAGGTAAAAATAGATGAGGGAAATGCAAAAGTGTTGAATATAGGAAAATCAGAAATTATAAATATAGATGAAGGTGATAAAGTAGACACATCCACAAAAATAGAAAATAATTCAACATTTAATATATCGAATGTTGAATTAATATATAATGAATATGATGAGAATAAAAAAATTATATCTTCAGATAGTAAGGCTTTGTTGGATATGACTCTAATGCCTGGGAAAGTTGCTTATATAGAGTGTGGGCATAAAACTTTTGTAAAGAGTGTAGAAGTTTATGCATATGAATATGAGGCAGAGGGTAAGATAGTGTATGTTAATTTAAAAGAAAACACTATTAATATAAGAAAGAATAATATTAAGCTAGAAAATAGTAGTCAATATGAGGTACTATCTACATCAGAACTTAAAAAAGTAAATGAATCAAACGAGGGAATTACATATCAAGTAAAAGTAAAAAATTCATCATCAAAAGATTTAGGAAATATTATCCTTAAGACAGCAGAAGTTAATGAAAATGGAGAATATTTAATTGTAAATCGTGTGCCATCATATAAGATTTTAAAGGCTTCAGAAGAAATCGATATAGATATATTGTGTTCAACAAAAGCAAAAAGTGCTGAAATAGTGGGATATACATATGATGATATAAAAGAAAAAGCCAATGTAGATATTGATTTAAAATCTCATAAAGTTAAGATAGACAAATAAAGGTAGGGGATACTTATGAAGGTTTTGATAGTTGAAGATAATAAGATACTTTTAGAAAGTGTAGTAGAAGAACTTAGCAAACATTTTGAAACTGAAAAGTGTGAGGATGGAGAAGAAGCCTTATATTTGGTGAATCAAAATATATACGATTTAGTTATTTTAGACTTAATGCTTCCTAATATAAATGGAATTGATGTTCTAAAGAAGATGAGAGTTAATAATATAGATACGCCTGTACTTATATTGACAGCTAAAGAGGCATTAGATGACAAAGTAGAAGCATTTACTATAGGAGCTAATGATTATTTGACAAAACCTTTTTATATGGAAGAATTAGTAGCAAGAGTGTACGCTATACTAAGAACTAATGGGAAGATAAAAGAAAGAAACGGATTAGAATTTAAATCTTTATATTTAGATACATTAGAAAAAAGAGTGTATGTTGAAAAAGAAGAAATAAAACTTCAAAATAAACAGTTTAACTTGCTTGAGTATTTTGTATTAAATAAGGGTTCAATTTTATTAAAAGAACAGATTTATGATAGAATATGGGGAATTGATTCAGATGCAACCATTGAAATAGTGGAGGTATATGTAAGTAATCTAAGAAAAAAGCTCAGTAAATATGGATATGATAAATACATTAAAACTAAACGTAAGGTAGGATATATATTCGATGATAAATAAGAATGTATTTACTAGTACCAAAAATCATCTAATAAAAATGTATATTGTTGTAGTAGGTAGCTTTTTAATAATCTTTTCTATATTTATATATTCATATTTTAGAGGGCTTACATATAGTGGAATTGATAGTGAGATAAATGATGAGCTTGAATATATAGTTTCTCAATTTAAAAGAACTTCGTTTTTGGACCCAATAAGACTCAAAGACCCTAAAGATATGGTATATGTATACGAGGGTGGTAGGATAAGTTACTATACTCAAAATGAATACTTTGATGAGTTACTTCCAGATAGAAGACTAGATAAAAACAATTCGTTTTTTAAATACACAGAAAACGGATATACTTTTAGAGAATTAAATGTGGATGTAGGTAGATACCAAATACAGATAATTAGAAATATAGATTCTGAGATGAATTCTTTAAAACAGCTTACATCTGTTCTTATGATTGGAATCTTAATTTCTGTAATAATCACTTACTTTGTTGCTGTATATCTTACTAGAAAGGCTTTAATTCCAATAGAAACAGCATGGAAAAATCAAGCTAAATTTATACAGGATGCTTCTCATGAATTAAGAACACCAATAACAATAGTTTCATCAAAATTAGAAAGTATGTTGAAATCTCCAGAAAGTACAGTAAATGATGAAGTTGAAACAATAGCCACTGCAATGAAAGAGACTAGAAGACTTAAAAAAATGATAACTGATTTATTGTCTCTTACTAAAGAAGATTCCATTGTCAAAATCAATTTAGAAGAAGTAGACTTAGAAAAATTACTGGAAGAAATATCAGAAGATTATATTGATATAGCTGAATTTCAGGAAAAAAGGTTTGTATTTAATTCTGAACTGAAGAATAAAATTATAATAACAGATAAAAATAAACTAAGACAGCTTATATTGATTTTTATCGATAATGCTTTTAAATATACAAAATTGGGTGATGAGATAGTATTAGAATTAAAAGAAGATATAGAAGATGAGGTAACTTTACTTATAAGTGATACTGGTATAGGAATAAAAAAAGAAGAGATATCTCTTATATTTGATAGATTTTTTAGAAGTGAAAATGTAAGAAATAAAGATTTAGAGGGTTCTGGGATAGGTCTTTCCATAGCACGCATGATTAGCTTAAATTTGTCTATTGAAATAAATGTAACCTCTGATATAGGTATTGGAACTACCTTTGAATTATCAATACCAAAAAAGTTAAAATAATAAAAACATAAAAATCTGTTTTTACAAATAAAGAATGGGTATACTAATTAGTATAAAATAAAATATAAAAACACCTTATAAAAGTAAAATTATATTTACAAATATCATAGTATAATTATATAGGGATAATAAAGTTTAATAGGAGGATTTAAAAAATGGCAAAAGTTATAAATACATCTGAATTTAGAAATATTGTTGAAGGTAGTAAAGGGATAGTTGTAGTGGACTTTTTTGCAACTTGGTGTGGACCTTGTAATATGTTAGGTCCTGTATTTGCAGAATTAGGTGAAGAAATGAAAAATGAAGCTAGATTTGTAAAAGTTGATATAGACGAGAGTTTAGAAATAGCTCAACAGTTTAGTGTGTCTACAGTACCAACTATGATTATATTTAAAGATGGAAAACCAGTAGAAACTTTAATTGGATTCATGCCAAAGAACAAAATTGAAATGAAAGTAAAATCATATTTATAAAAAATGGGTGAGTATTATGAGATATGATATAGCTATAATAGGTAGTGGTCCAGCTGGATTATCTGCTGCTATAAATGCAAAAATAAGGAATAAAACAATTATCATGTTTGGTAATGATAATTTAAGTAATAAGCTTGTTAAAGCTCCTTCAATAGACAATTATTTAGGTTTCTATGATATAAGTGGTGATGAATTAAAAGACAAGTTTAAATCACATATAGATAGTATGGATATTTCAATTGAAAATAAAAGAATAAATAATATTTATGCTATGGGAGAATACTTTGCAATAATGTCTGGAAATGATATGTATGAAGCTACTACTGTAATCCTTGCAACTGGGGTAGAGTATACTAGACCAATCAAGGGTGAAGAAGAATTTCTAGGAAGAGGTGTAGGTTATTGTGCTACATGTGATGCACCACTTTATAGAAATAAAAAGGTAGCAGTTATAGGATATAACGAAGAATCTAAAGAAGAAGCAAATTTTTTAAGTGAACTCACTTCAAAGACTTATTTTATACCTATGTACAAAAAAGACAATCTTATGAGAAGTTCGGATAACCTAGATGACTCTATTGAAGTTATACATGACAGACCAGTACAAATAGATGGAGATAAACTTGTGAACAAAGTATCTTTTAAAGAAAACCACATTGAAGTTGATGGAGTATTCGTTATAAAAGATAGTACAGCTCCAAGTGCATTGGTTCCTGGAATAGAAATTGATGGTATTCATATTAAAGTTGACAATAATATGAAGACTAGTATAGATGGATGCTTTGCTGCTGGAGATTGTGTTGGAAAACCATATTCTTATATAAAAGCAGCTGGGCAAGGTCAAATAGCAGCATTAAATGCTGTTTACTATTTAGATAAATTAAAGAGAGCTTAATATTTATATTCATTAACTTTTTAAAAATATTTATAAAAAACTGTCTTGAAATAATTTGATTATTTTAAGACAGTTTTTTATTTATAAATTATTATTATTAAAAGTATTTTGAAATGTATATTTAATTACTTTTATTCAAAAAAATCCAACATTATATTGTGAAACATTAGCATTATTCATAATATATTCCAAAATTTATAAATAATGGTTGAAAAATATAATTAAGAGTACTATAATTTAATTAAGTAATTACTTAATCAAAAAGAGGTATTTATGGAAAACTTGGTTAAAATATTTAAAGCATTGAGTGATGAAACTAGACTTAACATACTCATATTAGTATCCAAGAGAAATATATGTCAAAAGGGGATTTCTAAATATCTAGGGATTTCAGATTCTGCTGTTTCACAACATATAAAAATATTAAAAGATGTTGGTATAATAACAGGATATAAAGAAGGATACTATGTTTTATATCATATTAATAAAGAATCATTTAATATATGCGTAGATTTTATAAACTCTATGTTAAGTAATTCTAGTGAAAGCTTTATAGATGTATTTGATATAAATACAATACATCTAGGATGCAGTAAAGAATGTAAATCTATAAAAAAATGTTGTAAGAGAAGGGAGAAATAATAATGAAAGTATGTATACCAGTAGAAGAGAATAAAGGATTGGACAGCAAACCATATGGACATTTTGGTTCTGCTCCAATTTTTGTTGTGTGTGATTTAGAAAGTGGAGAAGTTAAATCTTTAGATAATGGAGATTTAAATCATGAACATGGAAAATGTCAACCATTAAAAGCATTGTCAGGTACAACTGTAGATGCAGTAGTAGTTGGAGGAATAGGACAAGGAGCTATAGTTAAGTTAAATGGCATGGGAATAAAAGTTTACAGAGCAGAAGCTGATACTATAAGTGCTAATTTAGACCTACTTAAAAATGGAAAATTAGTAGAGTTTCCATCAAACCATACTTGTTCACATGATGGATGTGGACATCATTAAAAACAAAATAGCTGATGAAATACACATTTCATCAGCTATTTTATTCTTTTAATAATATTATTTTGAAACTTATAATTTAGGTTTTTGTGATTTTTTGGTAACGCCTTTGGTAAGGTCTAAAGTTTATAAGTTTACTACAATTTAGATTTTTTTTGTATGTTTTTCTATATAGTTAATATCATTTAATATGTCGTTAAGTTCATTATTGAGTGTTTTTAAATCATCACTATCTACATTGTAGTTTAAAAATAGTTCTTCTACATTATCAATGATAGCGTTGACTTTTCTGGTAACTTCAACAAATGTTTTAAAGTTACTACTATTTTTAGCATTTAGAAATTTGTTTAAATCCTTTGATATAAATGATACTATTTCATATTCATCATTAAATAGACCTCTACCAATAGGATATGGTTCAATTCTTTGTAAAAAGTATTGATCTTTAGCATTAATATTATAAGTATAAGCTATTTCCCAACCGTCTCCTAAATCAAACTTGATAAAATATAAGGTACTACTTACTTTTGATATTTTTGTCGCTCCAAGTTGCCTTAAAAGAACTTCAATTGAATCACCTTGAACAGTATTAATATTCATATACACATCCCCTTTAGTATTATTATACTATATTTTTTAAAATTTTATAATCAAATAAACAGTGGATATAATAATAGATATAATCATAAGTGGAAAACCTATTTTGAAATACTCTTTGAAAGATATAGGATGACCATTTTTATTACCTATACCTGCTAGTACAACATTGGCAGATGCTCCTATTAGTGTTCCGTTTCCTCCAAGACAAGCTCCAAGAGATGTTGCCCACCATAATGGCATCACATTAATTCCTTTAGCTTGCATAGTCAAAATAAGAGGAATTAGTGTTGCAACAAATGGAATATTATCTAAGAAAGAAGAAACTATTGCTGATAACCATAATATTAATAACATTGTAAATATAAGATGTCCTTCTGTAAGCCCAATCAATGCCTGAGCTAATTTATTTATTATGCCAACTTCTACTAATCCACCTACTACTACAAACAATCCCATAAAGAATAAAATTGTAGACCATTCAATACCTGCCATAATTTCATCTACATCTTGTTTTCCTATTAGAAGCATTATAGATGCTCCTGTTAGTGCTATAACAGAAGAATCTATATGGATTGTACTGTGAAACATAAAACCAAAAAGTATGAATGCTATTAAGATAAGACTTTTTATAAGTAGAGGCTTATCTTTAACAGATTTTTTTTCATCGAGTTTTAATATTGCTTTTTTAGCTTTTTCATTTACAGTAAGTTCTTTTCCATAAATAAATCTAAAGCATATTATAGTTATAGCAAGTATTACTATAACAACAGGACCTAAATTTATTACAAAGTCCATAAAACTAAGATTGGCAGCACTACCAATCATAATATTTGGAGGGTCTCCTATAAGAGTTGATGTTCCTCCTATATTTGAAGCTAAAATCTGTGTTATTAAAAATGGAACTGGATTAAGTCCCAATATTTGTGTAATGACTATAGTCATTGGACCAATAAGTAAAACAGTTGTAACATTATCTAATACAGCTGATAAAATAGCTGTTATAATAGCAAAGCAAATCATTATCTTCCATGGGTCACCTTTAGCTTTCTTTGCAGTCCAGATAGCTATGTATTCAAATAGTCCTGAGTTTTTAACAACAGCTACAAATAGCATCATACCAACTAATACACCAATAGTATTGAAATCTATATGGCTTAATCCCTCATCAAGTGTAAGTATATTGAATATTATCATTAATAGTGCACCGCCAACAGCTGCTACGGATCTGTTTACCTTTTCTGTAATAATAGCTGCCATAACTATTAAAAATATACATATAGCTATTATTTGTTGAAATTCCATAATATAAGTACCTCCATTTGTATTATTTTGTGTCTAATGCTAGTACTATATATAGTATTACTTTTTTATTGTTTTTTCAATGGATGTATAAAAGTATATTATTTAACAAAGTTTTTAGAAAAATTAACAGAATTTAAAGAAAATTTTTATTGTTTAAATAAATTTTTAAATTATTCCACTGTTAATAATATTAAACGACAAACGAAAAAATATACTCTTTAAAGTAGAATTTATTGTACCTAATAATAATTATAAAATATTAAATATATCTATATTATAAAAGTAATAAAAAAATTGAATTCGAATATAAAACTGCAATATATAAAAAAGATTATTCATTTCAAGCCTTGTAATTTGATTTTATAAATATTATAATTAAATTAATGAATTTTTAATAAGGAATTATTCATTTTTTTGATTTTAAGATTTATTGAGAAAACAAGATTAATAAGATTTATTGAGAAAACAAGATTAAATAGGGGAGGGGAATTAATATAATGGATTTTTTCAATGGTATTTTAACTAGCATTAATAATGCAGTAGTATTTGTAAACAATTACTTATGGTCCTATATCTTAATTATAATGTTAGTTGTAATTGGTATTTACTTTACTATTAAAACAAATTTTGTACAATTCAGATATTTTATAGAAATGTTTAGACTTCTGGGTGATGGTACAGCAAATAAAAATGCAAAAAAGGAAGGAAAAATATCTTCATTCCAAGCATTTTGCATAAGTACTTCTTCAAGAGTTGGAACTGGAAATATAGCTGGAATAGCAATTGCAGTAGTAGCAGGAGGTCCTGGTGCTGTATTTTGGATGTGGCTTATAGCATTGATTGGTTCAGCTTCAAGTTTTGTTGAGAGTACATTAGCTCAGATTTATAAAGTTAAAAATGGTCAAGCTTTTAGAGGTGGACCAGCATATTATATGGAGCAAGGTCTAAATAAAAAATGGATGGGTGTTTTATTCTCAATACTTATAACTATATGTTATGGTTTTGTATTTAATGCAGTTCAAGCAAATACTGTTTCACTTGCATTTAATAATGCATTTGGAATAAGTAAAATCGCTATGGGAATAGGTCTTGGAATCTTAACTGCAATAGTTATTTTTGGTGGAGTGCATAGGGTTGCAAAAGTTTCTGAAATAATAGTTCCTATATTTGCAGGATTATATATATTAGTTGCTTTAGCTGTAGTTGTAATGAATATAGCAGAGATACCAAGTGTTATAGCATTGATAGTAGAAAGTGCATTTGACTTTAAAGGAATGGCAATTGGTACATTTATGGGAGTTGTAATGACTGGAGTTAAGAGAGGTCTATTTTCTAATGAAGCAGGTATGGGTAGTGCTCCTAATGCTGCTGCAACAGCACATGTAACTCATCCTGTAAAACAAAGTCTAATTCAATCTTTAGGTGTTTTTACAGATACTATAATAATATGTAGTTGTACAGCATTCATGGTATTATTATATTCAGGTTATAGTAGTAGTGGAGCAACTGGAATTGAATTAGCTCAAGAAGCTTTAGCTCATCACATAGGACCAATTGGAAATGTATTTATAGCAGTTTGTATATTCTTATTTGCATTTAGTTCTATAGTTGGTAATTACTATTATGGTGAGTCAAATATGGAGTTTATGAGTGAAAGTAAGACTAAACTTAATATATTTAGAGCTTTTGTTGTAGGTATGGTTTTATTTGGTTCACTTACTCAAGTAGATGTAGTTTGGAATCTAGCAGACTTATTTATGGCATTGATGGCGATAATAAACTTAATAGCAATAGCACTTTTAGGAAAATATGCATTCATTGCTTTAAAAGATTATACAAGTCAAAAAAAATCAGGAATAAAAGACCCTGTATTTATTGCAGATGAAATAGAAGGTCTAGAAAATGTATCAGAGTGGCATAGTGAATTAGCTGAGGAACATTTAGGATAAAAAATAGTATAAAATTATGAAATTATTTTGAAAGACTAGAGTATGTATATACTTTATATAAATATAATATTGAATTAATTTATATTACTGGAATTTTTAATTCCAGTAATATTTTTTTAATTACAAGAATATTATGATGACTTAAAGACTGTGGAATCCACATATACACGTTTTATTTTACAGACCCAACGAACCTATTTGGAACATAATCAAAACTCTTTTTTAGTTTTCGTTATTAATATTAACTGACAAATTTAGTTTTTATTTAAATTTCTTAAGTGCATATAAATCGTATTCTTTGATAATCCCATTAAATCTGCAACTTTAACAACAGAATCCTTAATTTTAAAAATACCACTTTCATTTAAAATAGAAACAATAGATTTATTTTTATCACTGCTAGATATATTAGAATCATTTTCAACAATTACTTTTGCATCTTGGTATGATTTTAAAATTACTTCATCAGTATTTTCTACGATATTTTCTAAAACAGGAGCACTTTGCATAGCATTATGTTCCGGAATATATGAACCAATTATTCTTGTTAGTGGTGTATTAAGATAAAAATGTATGCAGAGTAGACCGATTATTTTATTATCAACTCCCCTTATCACTATATCTGTTGATTTTAAAGGTTCACCTAGTTTGTTTCTATTAAAATAACTGATAAAATCTCTATCAGCATCATTTTCGAGTTTATTAATGAGTGCCAAATCAAAATCAGTTATAATATCTCCTTCTTTTACAGTATTATATTTACCATTAGCTATTTTATTTATTGAATAGTGTACTCCATTAAATTTATATAAAATAAATTCATATCCTTCTCCCAAATACGCAGATAATCCATCTACTAGATTGTTATAAGAATCGAAAATATAGTTATCAGTCATATGTTACCTCCTAAGAAATATCTTAATATCATATTAACATATAAAATGAATTTAATGAAATATATTTCAGTTAAATAATAAAAAGAATGAAAAAAAAACTATTGAATGAAATATATTTTAGTGATATTATTAAAATACAATAAGGCAAACGTATTACTGATAGAATATATAAAAGATTAAAAATAGTATCTAGGAATTAAACAAATTAAAGGACTAGTGATTTGAATTTCTTTAGTATAATATGTGACTTCCAATTAATATTTATTAAACACCAATAAAATTGTAAATATGCTTAATGATATACTTTAGCGATGAAGTGAAAATATTTTATTTTTATGATTAACCTATAGGAATTAATTTAGCATACTGTTTAGCTAGTAAATCTAAATAAATTTTAGCTTTGGCTGATATCATGTTGAATAAAGTTTCTATTGGATTTTGTATAACAAAGGAGTGGGGAGATGGCACAAGATAAAATTGTGGTTGAAATTTTAGAAAGTATTGGTGGTAAGGAAAATATTAAGGAAGCAGCACATTGTATGACTAGACTGAGAATAAAAGTATATGATAGTTCTCAGGTAAATCAGGAAAAACTAAAGAAAATAAAAGGTGTACTAGGTCTTGTATTAAAAGGTGAGCAATATCAAATTGTTATAGGTCCTAATGTATCACAAGTGTATAATACTCTTAATGAAATTATAGGAATTATACCTGAGAAGGACAGTAAAAAAACAATATCTGAAGGTAAGCAAAATAGTATTGCAAAAATATTAGATACTATTGCAGGTATTTTTAATCCTATAGTTCCAGCACTAGCGGGTGCAGGTCTAATAAAAGCGATATTAGCACTACTAGTAGCATCAAAGTTTTTATCTGCAGATAGTGAAACCTATATGATATTAAATACAATATCTGATGGTGTATTTTCATTTTTACCATTTATGTTAGCTTACTCAGCAGCTAAAATATTTAAAATGAACACTTATGTTGCTGTAGCAATAGCAGGAGCAATGCTACATCCTAATTTCACTAATTTAATTCAACAAGGCTTAACTAAAATATCTTTTATCGGTATTCCGATGTCACTAATCCAGTATAACGGAAGTGTATTTCCGATAGTACTAACTATTTGGTTTGCATCGTATATAGAAAAAGGAGTAGATAAAATAACACCAAAGGCACTTAAGATAATATTAGTACCTGCATTAACTATTTTATTTGCAGCTCCTATAGCATTAATTGTTATTGGACCGATAGCTCAAATACTAGGAAACTATATAGCCGATGGAGCAAGTATCCTATTTGAAAGAGGAGGAATATTTGCAGGGTTAATTTACGGAGGAATTTATTCATTCATGGTAGTAACAGGATTACATCATGGTATGGTTCCTGTATTAGTAGATGGAATAACAAGATATGGATTTAACTATATAAGTCCTGTGTCAGGTAGTTCAAATATGGCTCAAGCGGGATCTGCATTTGGAGTATGGTTAAAAGCAAAAGATAAAGATTTGAAGGCTGTAGCAGCTACAGTTACCATATCAGCATTAACTGGAGTTACCGAACCTGCAATATATGGAGTTAATTTAAGATTAAAGAAACCGTTTTTATGCGCTGCTATAGGTGGTGCAGCAGGAGGTGGATTTGCTGCATATTTCCAATGTAAAGCATTTGCTATGGGAGGTCCATCGTTTTTAACTCTTCCTATGTTTATAGGAGAAGGTGGACATGTAGGATTGGTAGCAATAGCATTTATAATAGCATTTATAGTATCTGCAATAGCTACCTATATAGTAGGATTTGAAGAAGAGGTAACAGCAGATTCACACGCTAACTTATAATAAAGAGAAATTATTTAACATATCAAAAAGGAGATTGATTACTATGAAAATTTATTTAACTAAAGATTATGAAGAAATGAGCCAAGTGGCAGCACAAATGGTGTTAAAGTATATGTACCGCAATGATGATAAAAGAATAAACCTTTCTATAACAGCAGGTCAAACACCAAAAAGAACATACGAAATATTAACTGAATTTGTTAAGAATAAACCTTATTTTGAAAATGTACATTATTATAACTTCGATGAAATACCAATAAAAGGCGAAAAGGTTGGAGTTACTATAAGAAATTTAACTAATATGTACTTTAGAGAAGCTCAAATACCAGAAGAAAGAATACATGTGTTAGATGAAAATAATTATCAAGGCTTTGATAGAAAGATAGAAGCCGATGGTGGAATAGACATGGTATTAATGGGATTAGGTTGGGATGGACACTTCTGTGGAAATCTTAGTGGTACAGTTAACTCTTTTGATGAAGAGACAAGAGCTGTTTCAACTTATATAACAGATGATATGGCTAAACTATTAACAAAATCTGTAGGTGGAGATCCAGAAAAATTATTTGATTACTATGTAACATATGGACCTAAAACAATAATGCATTGTAAAAATATAATAATGATAGTAAACGGAAAACACAAAGCTCAAATATTAAAGCAAACACTATTTGGACCATTAGATTTATTATGTCCATCATCTTTATTGAGATTACATCCTAACTTCACATTAATAGTAGATGAAGAAGCAGCATCTGAAATAAAAGATTTAATATAAATAAGTAAGGAATTAAAAATTAAAAATGAATTTAGGTGCAAAGTAATATTTTATTTTGCACCTTTGTTTTAATAAAAAGGAGAATAAAAATGTATAATCATATGAAAAAAGTATTCCAAGGATTAGAGGGTGGGTTATTTTCAAGTGTAGAGAAAGCTGATGTAGGCGATTCTTATCAAAAATTAGGTGAGCAGGGTGTAAGTTTAATGGGATGGGCAGATCCATTTTTCCCAGATTACTGTATACCTAAACATATATTAGATGCAGCTACATTAGCGATATCAAGTAATATGTCAACTCATTATACAGCGCCTATAGGTAATGATTTATTAAAAATTGAGATAGCAAAAAAATTAAAAGAAGTAAATAATTTAGATGTTGATTTTAAAAGAAATATATTAATAACTCCTGGGTCAGACTCAGGGCTTTATTATTCAATGTTACCGTTTATAAATGAAGGGGATGAGGTTCTTATACCAACACCATGCTATCCAAATAATATACAAAATACTAAATTAATGGGAGGAGTTCCTATATTTGTAGAGTTAAAGGAATCAGATGAATATCAAATAGATATAACAGAATTTGAGAAGAGATTAACTAATAAGACGAAGTTAGTAGTTCTTACCCATCCTAATAATCCAACAACTACAGTATTTAATAAAGAATCTTTAGAAAAATTAGCTAAATTTATTATAGACAATGATTTAATATTAGTATGTGACCAAGCATTTGAAGATTTTACTTTTGAAAATGAATTAATAACACCAGCTTCATTAGAAGGTATGTTTGAAAGAACAGTAACAATATTTTCAACATCAAAAGGTATGGGATTAAGTGGATTTAGAGTTGCATATATGTTATGTAGCGATAAATTAATGGACAAATACTATGGAGCAGCAGTAACAGTATTAGGTGCTACTAATACAGTGGCTCAAATGGCAACGATTGAAGCATTTAAAGATAGAAGCTTTATGGGGGATTTTGAAAGAGTTTTTGATAAAAGAAGACAAGAAGCATATAAGATAATCAATGAGATACCTAATGTATCTATGCAGATGCCGGAGTCAGGATTTTTAGGTTGGATAAATGTATCAAAACTTGGAACATCATCAGAAATACAAAAGTATTTAGTTGACGAGGCTAAAGTTTGTATTAACGATGGAATTAATTATGGTCCAGGTGGAGAAGGGCATTTGAGAATAATTTTAGGAAGCTATAAAGACGATAGTAAGGTAATTGGTGCATTAAATAGAATAAAAGATGCTTTAATTAAAAAGCAGCAATAAATAAAAAATAATTGGAGTTGAGTATGTTATCAATTGGTTATATTTGTAATTATTTTAAGCTTTTAAAAGTAGATTTGATGGATAATGTATGATTTTAGAAGGACATGCAATTTGTTTGATAAGAACGTATATATGATTAAATTAAAAATACTAAGTACCAAAAAGAAGAAAGATAGTTTCTCCCTTTGGTACTTAGTATTTTGTATCCTTTACACTAATTTTTAATATTTATTAATGATATTATTTAATCTAGAGACTTAAATAGGTTTGCCATTTCTAATGCATTCATAGCACAATCATAACCTTTATTTCCAGCTTTTGTACCTGCTCTTTCAATAGCTTGTTCAATATTTTCTGTAGTTACAATTCCAAATATAACAGGTAATTCATTGTCTAAAGAGACCTTTGCTATTCCCTTAGAGACTTCACTACATACATAATCGTAATGAGAAGTAGCTCCTCTTATAACACATCCTAAGCATATTATAGCATCATACTTACCACTCTTAGCCATTTTTTGAGCAATAAGAGGAATTTCAAAAGCTCCAGGAACCCAAACTACTTCTATATTTTCTGGAGAAACATCATGTCTTAAAAGGCAGTCTTCAGCTCCTGATAAAAGTTTTGATGTTATAAATTCATTAAAACGAGAGTTTATTATACCTATTTTTAAATCTTTTCCAATAAGTTTTCCTTCATATATCATTTTTTATTTCCTCCAATTTTCTTTATGTTATAGATTTATATTTATAATATTATTTAATAGTAATTGTAAAAATTATTCAGTAGAAAAATATCTTCATAAACTTATTTATATAATATCTAATAGATGTCCCATTTTATCTTTCTTAGTTTTTAGGTATAGCTTATTGAAGTCATTAATTTCTTCATTAATAGGGACTCTATTTTCAATCTTTATTCCGTATTTTTCCAGCTGATTTATCTTATCAGGGTTATTACTTAAAAGGTTTATACTTTTTATGTTTAAATCTTTTAGTATTTGAGCAGCCATATAGAAATCTCTCATATCTTCTTCAAAACCAAGCATTAAATTTGCTTCAACAGTATCATAACCTTCTTCTTGAAGTTTATAGGCTTTAATTTTATTTAAAAGACCAATACCTCTACCTTCTTGTTTCATATAAATTAAAACTCCATTTCCATTTTCTACAATTTTCTTCATAGAAGATTCTAATTGCAATCCACAATCACATTTTAAAGAGTGGAACACATCACCTGTTAAACATTCAGAATGAAGTCTAACTAAAGTATTTTCTTCATTTATATTTCCATAAGTAAGGGCAATATGTTCTTCATTTGAATAAATATCTCTATATCCTATGATTTCAAAATTTCCATATTTTGTTGGAAGAAAAGCACTAGATACTTTTTCTATAGTAGTTTCATTTATTTTACGATACTCTATAAGGTCTTTTATAGTAATGATTTTTAAATTATGCTTTTCTTTGAAAATCATTAAATCATCAACTCTTGCCATAGTACCATCATCTTTCATTATTTCACAGATAAGACCGACCTCTTTAAAACCTGCAAGTCTAGCTAGGTCTACTGAAGCTTCTGTATGTCCATCTCTAACAAGAACTCCACCAGTTTTTGCAATTAAAGGAAAAATGTGACCAGGAGTTTTGAAATCTTTACTTGTAGCATTATCATCACAGAATAATTTTACAGTTTCAGCTCTTTCATATGCAGATATACCAGTTAGAGTATCTGCACCATCTATAGTAACAGTGAATGCTGTTTGAAATGTATCTGTATTTTCTCTAACCATAAGAGGTATATTCAAACTTTTAAATTTCTTTTCAGTAGCAGGTAGACAAATTAGACCTCTACCATATGTAGCCATAAAATTTATTGATTCAGGAGTAGCCATTTCAGCTGCCATCAATAAATCTCCTTCATTCTCTCTGCTTTCATCATCAACCACGATTACCATTTTCCCTTTTTTTATATCCTCGATAGCTTCTTCAATAGTATTAAACATGTAATTCACTCCCTTATTATTTTTAAAAACCATTTTTAAATAAAAAATCTTTATCTATATTTGATTTATAGTTATTAGTATTAGAATTTAATTCTTTACAGCTGTTGACCATAAAATTATTAACATACTTTCCAATTACATCACTTTCTAAATTAACAAAGTCCCCAACATTCTTTGTCAAGAGAGTAGTGTTAAATTTAGTGTGAGGTATAATAGAAACCTTAAATATTTCATCATCTAAATATGATACGGTTAAACTTACACCATCAATAGCAACAGAACCTTTAAGTATCATTGATGATAAAAGTTTTTTATCAGGTCGTATACTTACTAAAACTGCATTTTCGTCTTTTTCAAACTTGCAAATAGTTCCTCTACAATCAACATGACCTGTTACTATGTGACCACCAAATCTTGAAGAAAGACTCATAGCTCTTTCGAGATTTACCTTGTCATTTGCATTTAATGAACCTAAATTTGTGGAACGAATTGTCTCCATCATAACATCAGCTGTAAATTCATTTTTTCCAAGATTTGAAACAGTTAGACAAACTCCATTTACAGCTATACTATCTCCAAGATTTGTGCCATCTAATATTTTGTTTGATAGTATGGTTACTTTTCCACTCTTACCATTAGCAGTAATTTTTCTAAGTATCCCAACTTCTTCTACTATGCCAGTAAACATTCTAACCTCCTATGTACATGTATTCACAAAATTTAATTTAAAACATCAGATTCTATCAAAACATCTCCATCTATTAAGGTTACGTTATTGATTACTAACTGTGTTGAATCTGACAAGCGGTTTATTCCTTCTCCAGAAACGAATGTAGGTGCATCTTTACCACCTATAATCTTGGGTGATAGAAATAATTTGACTTTATCAACTAACTTGTTTCTAAAGAGATTGTCATTAAGAGTAGCACCACCTTCAACTAAAACAGAATCAATGTTTAGTTCTCCCAATTTATACATTACAAACTCTAAATCTACTAAGTTATTTTTTGAAGGAGAAATTATAGTTTCAACATTATTTTCTTTTAACATAGATAATTTTTTACTGTCTTTGCAACATGTGAAAACTATAGTTTTACTGGTTTTATCCTTAACCAAATTACTACTAACTGGCAATTTTAGGTGTGTATCTATTACTATTCTTGTAGGATGAGATACTTTTTCTTGATTAAGCCTACAAGTCAGTAAAGGATTATCATTTAAAACTGTGTTTATGCCAACCATTATACTTTGGTACTTATTTCTGTATTTATGAGTTAGATACCTTGATGATTCATTAGATATCCATTTTGATTCTAGTGACTTTGTAGCAATTTTACCATCTAGGCTTACTGCTGATTTTACAATACAAAGAGGTCTTTTGTTTTTTATGTAATAAAAAAATGCCTCGTTTAAATCCCTTGATTCTTCTTCTAATATCCCCACAGTAACATCGATGTTGTTATTTTTTAATTTTTTTACTCCATTACCACAAACAAGTGGATTTGGGTCTAATGTAGATATGACAACTCTCTTAATCTTATTTTGGATAATTTTATCAACACAAGGAGGCGTTTTTCCATAATGAGAACATGGTTCTAAGTTTACATAAAGAGTAGAGTCTTTTAGACTTTGTTTAGCACTGTTTATAGCATTTACTTCAGCATGATTAGAGCCAAATTTCTCATGATATCCTTTGCCTATTATGTAATTATCTTTAACAATTACACATCCAACTAACGGATTTGGATTTACAAAACCTTCTCCATTTTTAGCTAATTCAAGGGCTTTTTTCATATAATAAATATCTTTTTCTTTTTGATTCGCAAAATTCACAATATGTACACCTCCTGTTTAAATAGATATTTTTTAAACAAAAAACCCTGAGTTAATCCTCAGGGTTTAGAATAATCTACAATAACTGTTCAATAAATGTACAACAAAATTGTTCTACAAAAACACTCATTAAATATCTTCTTCCATCCAGACTTTACTGTCGGCTTTGGAATTTAACCAAATCAACCAAGTTTTACCTTAGCTCGCGGGCTATACCGCCGATTGGGAATTTCACCCTACCCCGAAGATTAAGTATTAAATTTATACTTAGAATGTATCATAAATTATTTTAATTTGCAAACTATTTTTTTGAAAATATATGTTAATATATAATATAGAATGTGTATAAACTTTGGAATACCACGATTGTGAATATAACAATAAAAATTTGAACATAATCAGAAAAGAAGTCTAATTAATTTAAATTAGGAGAGAAATATATGAATAAAAAACTTTTAGAAATACTATCAAAATACTATGGATATACAAGTTTTAGAAAGGGTCAAGAATCTATAATAAACTCTATTCTAAACAAAAAAGATGTCTTAGCTATAATGCCAACAGGAGGAGGAAAATCAATCTGTTATCAGCTTCCAGCATTGATTTTAGATGGAATAACAATAGTAATTTCTCCACTTATATCTCTTATGAAAGACCAAGTAGATGCTTTAAAAGCTATGGGGATTAGTGCTGCCTTTATAAATAGTTCATTAAGTAGTAGAGAATTTAATGAAATATTAAATAATATTAGAAAAAATAATTATAAAATACTCTATATTGCTCCAGAGAGATTAGATGTTCAGGAGTTTCTTGAGCTAATAAATAATAACAACATAAGTCAAATTGCAATAGATGAAGCGCATTGTGTATCTCAATGGGGACATGATTTTAGGTTGAGTTATAGAAGAATTTCTGATTTTATAAAGAGTTTGCCTAAAAGACCTATAATTACAGCATTTACTGCAACAGCATCAGAAGAAGTAAGAACTGATATAATAAATTTATTGTGTTTAGAAAATCCAGACTACTATATAACTGGGTTTGATAGAGAGAACTTATCAATAAATATAGTAAAATCATCCAGTAAAAATAAGTATATTTTAGATTATATTCAAAATCATAAAAATGAGTCTGGAATTATATATGTTGCAACTAGGAAGGAAGTTGAAAATATATATAATGCGTTATCTAAGAGAAATATATCTGTGTCAAAATATCATGCAGGTTTATCTAAAAACGAAAGAAGTAAAAATCAAGAAGACTTTATAAATGATAATGTGGATATAATGGTAGCGACAAATGCATTTGGAATGGGTATTGATAAACCTAATATAAGATGGGTTATACACTACAATATGCCTCAAAGTATAGAAAATTACTACCAAGAAATAGGTAGAGCTGGTAGGGACGGAGAAAAAAGTGAGTGTGTGCTTTTATTTTCTCCAGGAGATGTACATATACAAAAATATTTAATTGATATTGGAGTTGAAAATCCTGAAAGAAAATTATTTCAACATAAGAAGCTTCAATATATGATTGACTTAGTTTACAGTAATTCATGCTATAGAAAGGCAATATTAAATTACTTTGGAGAAAATTATATAGACAATTGTAATAATTGTAGTAATTGTTTAGTAGAGGGTGAAATAGTAGATAAAACTGTGGATGCTCAAAAAGTCATTTCATGTGTAGCTAGAATGAAAAGAAGTTATGGTGTCACTACTATTGTAGATGTACTTAGAGGTTCTAAGAATAAAAAGATTTTACAGCTTGGATTAAATACTTTATCTACATATAACATTATGAGAGACTATTCAAGCGAAGACTTAAAGAATTTTATAAACACATTGGTTTCTCATGGTTTTTTAGATTTAGTTGAGACTCTAGGTAATGGAAATAGAGGGAGTTTTCCAACTATAAGATTGAATGAGATGTCTATGAAAGTTTTAAAAGGACAAGTGAAAGTAGAATTTAAAGAGATTGTGATGACAAAATCATTAGAAATAGAAGATGAGTTGTATAGTGCTTTAAGAGAACTTAGACACTCAATTGCAAGTGAAGAAAGGATAGCTCCATATATGGTATTTGGAGATGGTACACTTAGAGCTATGTCTATTAGTTATCCAGTTAATAAAGAAGAAATGTTAAATATTTCTGGAGTAGGAGAAATTAAATATCAAAAATATGGTAGAGATTTTGAAACAGTAATTAAAGAATATGTCGAAAAAAATAATATAAATAAAAAAATGAATGAAAAAAATGTCGATTTGAAGAGCGTTAATAGTGACTTCCTTGAGGTCAATACAGATAAAGCTCTATATGAAAAACTGTTGGTTATTAGAGAAGAGTATGCAACAAAGGAAAAATTGCCTCCATATATGGTTTTAGCCAATAAGGCTTTAAAAGAAATAAGTGGAAGATATCCACTTAATGAAGAACAATTAAAAGATATTTCTGGAATAGGTGGTGTAAAATTTGAAAAGTATGGAGCTAGTATTTTGGATGTAGTCAAAGAATATGTGAAAGAAAATGATATTAATGTTATTTGGGAGAAAAAGAGTAAAAGGAAGTTGATACTAGATGGAGAAAGTAGAAAAAATAATGAAATAGCATTAGATTTACTGAATCAAGGAAAAGATATACGAAGTATCAGTCAAGAAATAGAAGTTTCATTATCAACCATTATTGGATATGTGCATGATTATGTAAAGGATGGGAATAGCATATCATTTGAATTAGGGTTAGAAAATTTTTATAATGAAGATAAAAAGAAAATGATTTTAGAAGTTTGCGAAAAAGTAGGCTATGATAATTTAAATAACATAAAAAGAAAACTTCCAGATTCAATAAAGTATGAAAACATAAGGGCTGTGATACTCGACTCTTATCTTGAAAGCTTAAAAAATAATATTATAGCAGAATAATTTTTAATATAATAAAAAATAAAATTTGTATTATTGTGTTGAACTAATATTTTTGCTGTGTTATACTGAATTTGTAAAAATAATGAAAAATTAGAGCTAGGGGCGCTAGAATTGGCTAGCTGAGAGATAAAGCCGTAACTTACAAACCCTAATAACCTGATCAAGATAATGCTTGCGAAGGGAAGCTTTTTAATATAATTTTGTTATATAAATAGATAAATTATTCAATATTAGGGGAAATTTGTCTAAATGTATATATGATTATAAGAGTGCTTTCCAAACAAGGAGAAGCACTTTTTTTATTTTCAAAAATTATAACTTTAATCTTGGAGGATTGTAATATGAATTATACAACACAAATGGATGCTGCTAGAAAAGGCATAATAACTAAAGAAATGGAAATCGTTTCTCAAAAAGAACAGATAGATGTAAACGAATTAAGGGAATTAATAGCAAATGGACAAGTTGTTATACCAGCTAATAAAAATCACAAATCTTTAAGTGCAGAAGGTGTAGGTAAGAATTTAAGAACAAAAATAAATGTAAATCTAGGAATTTCAAGAGATTGTAAGGATATAGAAAAAGAACTTGAAAAAGTTAGAGTAGCAATAGACATGAAAGCTGAAGCTATAATGGATTTAAGTAATTATGGTAAAACTAGAGAATTTAGAGAAAAGGTGGTTGAAATGTCACCTGCAATGATAGGTTCAGTACCTATGTATGATGCAGTGGGATATTTGGAAAAAGAATTAAAAGATATAACAGAAGAAGAATTTTTAAATGTAATAAGACAACATGCTATTGATGGAGTGGACTTTATTACTATACATGCAGGTCTTACAAGAAGTGTTTGCCAAAAAATAAAAAATCATGAAAGATTAACTCATATAGTATCTCGTGGAGGTTCTTTATTATTTGCATGGATGGAATTAAATAATAAGGAAAATCCTATTTATACTAATTTTGATAAAATACTGGATATATGTGAGGAATATGATGTTACATTGAGTCTAGGAGATGCTTGTAGACCAGGTTGTATAAAAGATTCTACTGATGGTGTTCAAATTCAAGAACTTGTAGTATTAGGTGAACTTACTAAAAGAGCATGGGAAAGAAATGTACAGGTAATGATAGAAGGCCCTGGTCATATGGCTATTGATGAAATAGAAGCAAATGTAGTATTAGAAAAGAGATTGTGCCATGGAGCACCTTTTTATGTTCTTGGACCATTGGTTACAGATATAGCACCAGGTTATGACCACATAACAAGTGCAATAGGAGGGGCTTTAGCATGTGCTAAAGGAGTAGATTTTTTATGTTATGTAACTCCAGCAGAACATTTAAGACTACCTAATTTAGATGATATGAAAGAAGGCATAATAGCTGCAAAAATAGCTGCTCATGCAGGGGATATAGCTAAAAATGTTAAAGGTGCTCGTGAATGGGATAATAAGATGAGTAAAGCTAGAGCTGATTTAGACTGGTGTGAGATGTTTAGGCTTGCAATAGACCCTGAAAAGGCTAAGAGATACAGAGATGAATCAACTCCTACTCATGAAGATAGTTGTACTATGTGTGGAAAAATGTGCTCAATGAGAACGGTTAAGAAAATATTAAACAATGAGGAACTTAATCTAATATAATTTTTGGCTAATATGACTGGAATAATAAGAAGGTGAAAAGAGGAGGTGATTTAGTGAAGGTTAATGGGAAGGAAATTGAATTTGAAGAAGATTTGACTGTTATAGATTTATTAAATAAATACAATTTAAAGAGTGATAGAGTTGTAGTTGAAGTAAATCTAGAGATAATTGAAGAATCTAACTACAATACATATATATTAAAAGATGAGGATATTGTAGAACTTATTAGCTTTATTGGAGGTGGTTAAAATAAAAATATTTGTAAATGAGTTATTAACAGATGTTGAGGAAAATACAACTGCTTATAAAGTCAGAGATAGTTATAATAATAAATGTGATGTATTAGTGTTAAATGGATATCCAATTAAAACGGATATCCGCCTTTGTGAAAATGATAAATTAACACTTATACAAAAGGGAGTTAAGCCGTCGCTTGATGAGTTGGAAAGCTTGTTGATTGCTAGACATACTCCAAATATACATAATAAGCTAAAAAAAGGGAAGGTTGCTATATTAGGATTGGGGGGACTTGGTTCCAATATAGCTATCTCTTTAGCTAGAATTGGAGTAGGAGAACTTTTACTTATAGATTATGATGTTGTAGAACCATCTAACTTGAATAGACAGCAGTATTTTATAGATGATATAGGAAAACTAAAAACTGATGCCATGATAGGAAATATAAAAAAAATAAATCCTTTTATAAAATTAAATAAACGGGATATTTTTTTAAACAAGCATAATATGGACACTATTAAAGATTCAGACTTAATAATTGAAGCTTTTGATGATGCTTCATGTAAGGCACAGGTATGTAACTATGTATTAATAAATTTAAAAGATAAATACCTAATAGCATCATCAGGTATGGCAGGTTATTATGATTCAAATATAATAACTACTAAGAAGCTAAAAGACAGGTTTTATATATGTGGGGATTTTGTAAATGAAGCTAAATTTGGTGAAGGGCTTATGGCTCCAAGAGTTGCTATCTGTGCAAATCACATGGCAAATTTGGCAACACAAATACTTATAGATATGTAAATATTAAAATTAGATACAAAAAAGATTGAATATTAAAAAAATTGAACATGGAGGGAAATAATATGGATAAATTGATACTTGGTGGACATGAATTTAGTAGCAGATTATTGGTTGGAACAGGTAAATATGGTTCAAATAATATATTGCCTGAAGTAATAAAAGAAAGTGGAAGTGAAATAATAACAATGGCACTTAGAAGAGTGGATTTAGATAACAAACAAGAAAACATATTAACATATATTCCAAAAGAAATGACAATACTTCCAAATACATCAGGAGCTACTAATGCAGAAGAAGCTGTAAGAATAGCTAGAATATCTAGAAAAATGGGATGTGGAGATTTTATAAAAATAGAAGTAATATCAGATACTAGATACCTACTTCCTGACAATGAAGAAACTATAAAAGCTACAAAAATACTTGCTGATGAAGGATTTATAGTTCTTCCATATATGACACCAGACCTTTATGCTGGAAGAAGACTTATAGAAGCTAATGCAGCAGCAGTTATGCCCCTTGGGGCTCCAATTGGTTCAAATAGAGGTCTTCAAATGAAAGAAATGATAAGAATAATGATAGATGAGTTGGATATACCAATAATAGTGGATGCAGGTATTGGAAAGCCATCTCAAGCTATGGAGGCTATGGAAATGGGGGCTGATGCAGTACTTGTCAACACTGCGATAGCTTCAGCAGGAGACCCTGTACAAATGGCTAGAGCATTCAAACTAGCTGTAGAAGGAGGAAGAGAAGCATATATCGCAAAAACAGGAAGTGTGTCAGAGTTTGCAAACGCATCTTCTCCTTTAACAGGTTTTTTAGGGAATTTATAGAAAGTGGTGATTGGTGATGAGTTTTTATGATGTAATAGAAAAATATAGGGATTTTGATTTTGATGGATATTTAAGTAATGTTACTGATAATGATGTTTTAAGAAGTTTATCAAAAGACAAGCTTGAAGATTTTGATATATTAAATTTGCTTTCTAAAACTGCTGTAAAACATTTAGAAGCTATGGCACAAAAAGCACATAAATTAAGTGTTCAATATTTTGGGAAAACTGTATGTTTATATACGCCAATGTATATAGCAAATTATTGTGTTAATCAATGTGTTTACTGCAGCTATAATATAAAAAGTGGAATAAAAAGAAAAAAATTAACTATGGATGAAATTAGAGAAGAGGGAGATGCAATTTCAAAAGAAGGTTTTAAACATCTACTTGTTTTGACTGGAGAAAGTAGTTTTCACTCAAGTGTAGAATATATAGGTGAGGCTATAGAAATATTAAGAGAGAAATTTCCCTCTATAGGTATAGAAGTTTATCCAATGGAAGTAAAGGAATATAAGTATATTGTAGATAAAGGTGTTGAAGGGTTAACAGTATACCAAGAAACTTATGATGAGGAAATATATAAGAGAGTACATATAAAAGGGCCAAAATCAAATTATAAATTTAGATTAGATGCCCCTGAAAGAGGGGCAAAAGCAGGGATGAGAACTTTATCAATAGGTGCACTTTTAGGGTTAAATGATTTTAGAAAAGAAACTTTCTTTACAATATTGCATGGGAAATACTTAAAAACAAAATATCCTCATATTGAGCTTTCGTATTCAACACCAAGAATGAGACCTTTTAAAGGATGTTTTGAAGAATTAGTAGATATAAGTGATACTGACTTAGTTCAAGCTATGGTGTGTATGAGACTATTTGACCCTCATGCATCCATAAATATATCGACTAGAGAGAATTTGGAAATGAGAAGCCATATAATACCTCTGGGAGTAACTAAATTGAGTGCAGGTGTATCTACTGATGTAGGAGGACATTCTCAAGATGAACATGATACTGCTCAATTTAAGATAAATGATGAAAGTACTGTTAAAGATGTGGAGAAAATGCTAAACTCAATTGGTTATCAACATGTGTTTAAAGATTGGGAAAGATTTTAAATGTATTTGATAACAAACAGAAGGTTATGTAGTGAAGAGCGATATTTAGAAGTTATTAAAGAGTCTATATTGAGTGGTGTAGAAAATATAATAATAAGAGAAAAGGATTTAGAATATAAAGAGTTAAAAAAATTATATATAGAAATAAAAACTAAAATAAATTGTATAGATTTTCAAGAGCAAATGTCAAATGAAAGTTTGAAAACTAATATAAACCAGAAAAAATGTGGAAATAAGTTCAAGGTTAACTTTATAATAAATAGCAACATTGAATTCTTTGAAAAAACGGATTGTCAAGGTATCCATCTTCCTTTTAAATTGTTCTTGAATTTAATTGAAAATAAGTATGATTTTAATAAAAATAAAATATTGGGATTATCTTTACACAAAATAGAGGAAGTAGAATATTTAGAAAAATTAATAAGAAATCAAAATATAAAAATAGATTACATAACATTATCACATATATATGAAACTAAATGTAAAGAAGGCTTACATCCAAAAGGGATTGAGTTTTTAAAAGAAGCTAAGAAGATTACTGATATTAAAATAGTTGCACTTGGGGGAATTTTACCATCCAATGTCAAAGAAACATTAAAATACTGTGATGATTTTGCTGTAATGTCAACTATAATGAAATCTAAAAATATAAAAAAAACCATATCAAATTATAATGAAAAGTTGAATTAGTAAACATATTATGTTGAATTCTTAATTTAAAGAAAAATAAAAAAGCTAGCTTTTAAAGTTTAATTAAAAGGTAGCTTTTTTATTTTATCTTTGCTAATAAAAAATTGTAAAAAGGGAAAACTTTAGTCAGAGAGATTAAACAATATCCTAGAAAGATTTAAATTTTAGTAAAGTATGGAGGACATTATAATGACTGACAGTAAAAATAAACGATTTATTATACCACACACTTTTACAATAATATTTTTACTAATAGTCTTAATGGCAATATTGACTTGGATAGTACCAAGTGGTGAATTTAGTAGAGAAGATGTAGAAGGCAGAATGGTAGTTGTACCAGGGACTTATCAAAGTGTAGAAAGTAATCCTCAAGGATTTGCAGATGTTTTTAAAGCACCAATAGAAGGTTTTATTGATTCAGCTGAGGTTGTAGGTTTTGTTTTAATAGTTGGAGGTGCTTTTGGTATTGTAAATAGGACTGGAGCTATAGAAGCAGGAATAGCATCAGTTATATCTAAGTTTAAGGGAAAAGAACTTCTTATAATTCCAATATCAATGATTTTATTTGGACTTGGAGGCACTACATTTGGGATGGCAGAAGAGACATTACCATTTTATATGATATTTGTTCCGCTTATGACATCCTTAGGATATGATTCTCTAACCGCTATAGCAATCGTATTTATAGGAGCGGCAGCAGGAGCAGCAGCGTCAACAATAAATCCATTTTCAGTTGGTATTGCACAGGCATTAGCTCAACTTGCTCCTGGTTCAGGAGTAGCTTACAGAGTAGTTATTTTTATAGCATATATATTAATCAGTATAGCATTTGTTATGTACTATGCTAAAAAGGTAAAGGAAAATCCTGAAAGTTCAATAGTATATGAAATAGATAAAAATAATAAATCAATACTTAATCAAACTTCAACAGAAATAAAAGAATTTACTTTTAAGGAAGTATCTGTTCTTGCTATATTTGGAATAGGGATGGCAATAATGATTTGGGGTGTTTTAAGTCAAGGATGGTATATTCCAGAAATATCAATGTGTTTTGCTGCGATAGGTGTACTTTCTGGTTTGGTTGGTAGATTATCTCAAATTGAAATTTCAGAAAGTTTTATAGATGGAGCAAAAGATTTAGCATCAGCAGCTCTTGCCATAGCTTTAGCTCGTGGAATCGTAATAATTGCTCAAAATGGATTTATAATAGATACTATATTAAATTCCGCGGCAGCTTTTTTAGGTGGACTTCCAAAGGTTATATTTGTATATTTATCATTCTTCTTGGAGGCTGCATTGGCATTTTTAATACCATCATCTTCAGGTCTTGCTTCACTTACAGTACCTGTGCTTGCTCCTCTTGGTGATTTAGTTAATATATCAGCTCAAGTGATAGTAACCGCTTATCAATTTGGTGTAGGTCTTACAAACTTCATAACTCCAACTTCAGGAGTACTGATGGGAGCACTTGCAGTGGCTCATATTCCATTTTCAAAATGGGTAAGATTTATAATGCCTATATTGTTGATTTTAACAGCTGTATCTCTAGTCTTTTTAACAATAGGTATATATATAGGGTTTTAATTAAGTACAGTTTTATTTAAGATATTTAGTAATTAATTATATAAAATAATAATATATTTTCAATAAATTACCACTAAACTAATTAGTGGTAATTTATTTTTTGTATTTAGAAATAAATATATTTACTGATGTTTTGAGTTATTACCTAATTGGACATAGTTTTAATTGTTATATTTTTCATTTGGTTAAGTATTAATTTTTTATTTTTATCTATTTCATATGATAATATAAAAAAAATTTTTTATATAATAAATGACAAAATTTCGTAACAAATGTATATTTTCTCGCTCAATTTCTTGAAGTGTACTCATTTAGTCTATTGGTTCTTGTTTTATATGTCAAATTAGTAAAAAAAATAAAATTAAAAGTAAAAAAACTAAATAAATTAATGCTAATTTGAAATATATATGAAGGTTTTTGGAGAATACTTACTTATGGTAGGAAAAAATGTTAAAATAATAGTGTAATTAAATATAAAGAACTGAAATAACTAAAAGTTATTAAATATAGGAGCGTAAAAATTTATGGGATTAAAAGAATTTGATTTTATTGAAGAGTCTATCGATATGTTGAGGTCAATATCACCAACATTAGAAACCATATCAGATGAAATAGAAGAGTATTTTGAAAATATTTTGGATGAAAAGAACCAAGAATATATAAATGTAACCTCTAGAATAAAATCAGAATCAAGTTTGAGAGAAAAAATAATTAGAAATAGATATTTAAAAAAATATGGTGAAGCAAGTAATCTTGTTCATAATGTTTCTGACTTAATAGGTTTAAGAATTGAGTGCAGATTTATTGAGGATGAAAACAAGATATATAGGCTTTTGAGAAGGTATTTTAATAAAACAGATGACAAAATAAATTACTATAATAAAGAAAATAAGAATATTAAATTAAAATTATCTGAAAGGCAACCTAATAAGCAAAAAAATGGATTTGAAATATATAAAATAGATGGAGTTTTTACATATTTAGATAGAGAAGTAAAATTTGAACTTCAAATTAAATCTCTTGTAAATGTGTTTTGGAGCGAAATAGAACATAAAATAATTTATAAAAATAATACATATTTACTTGCTGACAAATTTATAAAGGATATGATGGACTCTATAAAGAATAATCTTACTATGATAGACAATCAGCTTTTAAGTATTTATAAAAACTTTCATTCAGGAAAGTCTTTTAATATGAAAGTAAGCAAAAAAGAAATTGAAAAATTATTTGCGAAACTAGTATATGATGCTTTTTCTGAAAAGATGAACAAAAGTATAGGTTTTGTTGTGGATTTTAAAAAACCATGTGAGACTATATTAAGCTATTCTTTTAATAAACAGGACATAAGTGATGACGTTCTAGGTAGTTTTATGCTTGATGAGTTTGCAAGATTGAATGAAATTGTAAACAAGGATATAGATTTCAATGAGCAAATAGAATTTGAAAGAGAACCAACATTTGATGACAAATTTTGCAAAAAACTAGGAAATCACTTTAGAAGTAGATTAAACACGGAATTTCCATGGAATCTGTTTTTTAGAATATTATTTGAAATAGAGCCATGTAACAATACAGAAGACTTTGAAAACTTTGTAGAGTTTATAAAAGAAAATGTGCTACTAGAGGAAAATAGGGAACAACTACTATGCCAATTTGAAGAATATAGTAAGTTTATAATTGAAGATATGTATGATTGTATATTTAATAGCATAAGTGAGATTGATAGTGTTGAAATTTTATATAACTATAATCTTGAAAAAATAAACTTCACATCAAGCGAAATTATAAATTGTATATGTAGAGAATATGAGTGCTATGGTGAATATTTAGAAGAAAAAGAAAAGCTTATGAATGCATTTAAAGAAAAAATTATTCAAATCTTTGAGTAATAAGTCAATATTGAAGTGGCGCTAATGCGCCATTTTTCAAATATATATGAATTAAATAAAATTATTTTGGAGGAGGCGATTTGTATAGAGAAAACAGGTGTGATTTTGGCTGGAGGAAAAAATTCTAGAATGGGAAGAGATAAAGCCTTTCTAGAGCTACATGAAAAGCTTTTTATTGAAATTGCAATAGGAGTATTTAAAAATTTTGATGAAGTAATAATAATATCTAATAATGAAGAATTATATTCTAAATATGATATTAGAGTTTATAATGATATAGTAAAAGATGTTGGTCCAATTGGAGGTATATATACTGCTCTTGAATATGCAAAGTATGATATAGTTACAATTGCATGTGATATGCCATATCTAAACAGTGAAGTTGTCGAAAGAATAGCTAATGAAATGAATGACAAAAGTGTGATTTCAGTGACAAATGGAAAGTTACAACCATTGTGTTCTGGATATAAAAAGAGTATAATAAATAAAGTATCTTTATGTATAGGGGAAAATGATTTAAAGCTCAGAAGCTTTATAGACAAAATAGATAAAAGCTATATATACTTTGATGATGAAGGTTTATTTTTAAATGTAAACACTGTTGATGAGTATGAAAAATTAACTAAAGTTTAATTAGCTATAGTTGTAAAATAGAGTAGGATTTATATGGAGGAGAGTTTATGAATTTACTTAAATGCGATTCTTGGGCAGTAATATTAAATAATAGCGATGAAGAAAGTAAAGCATATAAAATATTAGATGAACTTAGAAAGAATATGTACAAAGTTGTTGCTATAGATGAAGAGAAGAAACCTATTGAAGGTATAGACGTGTATGAGTGTTTAAAAGACGTTCCACACAATATTGATGTTGTAGCAATTATTGACAAACAATCCAAGATGGATGTAATTTTAGAAGAAGTAGAGCTTTTGGATATACAAAATATGTGGTTTGAAAAAGGAAGTTTTAGTGAAATGATGATTAAAAAGACTAAAGATTTAAAATTAAATATAGAATATAATTTAAGTTTATATGATGAGTTAACTAGATAAATTTATGTATTTTAATAATAAAAATATAATTAGTTAATAAAACATATTATTTTATAATATAAATTAGTTAATAAAACGTTAAGTTGCAATATTTGTTAAAAAATTGTGAGTTACATGATATAATATATTAAATAGGAGACTAAGGAGTTGATATATTATGTTAATAGTAACTACAGAAAAAGTAGAAGGAAAAAAGATATCAGAAGTTCTAGGGTTAGTGAGAGGTAGTACAATAAGAGCAAAACATGTTGGAAAAGATATAGGAGCGAGTTTTAAAAATCTTGTTGGAGGAGAACTTACTGGATATAATGAAATGCTTACTGAAGCAAGACAAATTGCCATAGGTAGAATGGTTGAGGATGCAGAGGCTAAAGGTGCAAACGCAGTAATAGCATTTAGACTATCTTCAGCTTCAGTTATGCAAGGTGCAGCAGAAATGCTTGCTTATGGAACAGCAGTTGTTTTAGAAGATGATAATGATGTGGTTGAAAAATAAAATATAAATAGTTAAAAAGAGGCATCTTTTAAAAGTTTTATGGATGCCTTTTTTTATTTGAAAGAACTAATATGAGAAAGAATTTTAATTATTATGACAGTAAAATTAGGATGATATTATATAAATAAGTAAAATTATATTATATAATGTATGGTATAGACTTTAAAAATTTTATTGGTAGAGAAAAATATGGACAATGTTATAATAATTATAGAAATTGAAAGTACTCGTACATGCGTTATATAAATTACATATATAATTAGTTTTATATTTGATACAGTTATGAAGTAATATCTTCATTTTGAGAACGTTGGAATAATAAAAAATGTATGTGTTATGGGTGATATAATTAAAAAAATAAATATAATATGTTATATTACTGAGAAAAAAGTGAATAAAAGATAGTAGGGTTTATTAAAAGAGATTTTTATTTATAGGGACTTAATCAATGTATAGAGGGGTGAGAATATATGTTTAATGTTGCAATTATAACACTTAGTGATAAAGGCTATGAAGGAAAAAGAGAAGATATAACAGGAAAAAAATTAACTGAATTTGTTGAAAATACAGGAGCTTACAAAGTTACTGAATATGTACTTATAAAAGATGATAAGGAAATGCTAAAAGAAAATATTATAAAACTTTGCAATGGTAATAAAATAGATTTAATTCTTACTAATGGTGGAACTGGTTTTTCAAAAAGAGATATAACTCCAGAAGCAACTAAGGAAGTGTTAGAAAAAGAGATACCAGGTCTAAGCGAATACATGAGAATGAAATCTACAGAAATTACCAAAAAAGCTATACTAAGTAGGGGTGTGAGTGGAATAAGAAATAATTCTATAATAATAAATTTACCTGGAAGTCCCAAAGGTGCAGTTGAAAATCTAAGTTTTATAATTGATGTTTTAGACCATGGCATAGAAATATTAAAAGGAGAAGCTACAGAATGTGCCACTAAAAAAAGTGAATAGTATATAATCTAGATAGATAAAAAATAGACAAAGAGGTAGATAGAGTATGATTGATAAGTATGGAAGAAAAATAGACTACCTTCGTATTTCACTTACAGATAAGTGTAATTTAAGGTGTGTCTATTGTATGCCACCAGATGTAAAATTTGATAAAAATTATATAAATGAAAATCTAAGTTTTGAAGATTACAAATTCATTATAAAGGCTATGGCAGAACAAGGTATAACAAAAGTTAGATTTACTGGAGGAGAACCTCTTTTATATCCTAAATTGAATGAACTTATAAAATTTACAAAAGAAGAATGTGGAATAAATAATATAGGAATGACCACTAATGCTATTGGGCTTTCTGATAGAATATTTGAGCTTGAAAAATGTGGTCTAAATAAAGTAAATATAAGTTTAGACTCTTTGAAGGAATATAAGTATAAATCCGTAACAAGAGGTGGAAACTTAAAAGATGTCTTAAAGTCAATTGAATCTTGTTTAAATTTAGGTATAAAAGTAAAGTTAAATTGCGTTGCTATAAGTGGGTTTAATGATGATGAGCTTAAAGATTTTATGTTTTTAACAGTTAAATCACCAATCGATGTAAGATTTATAGAGCTTATGCCATTAGGTGAGGCTAATAGAGTTTATAAAAAGGGTTATTTTAATGTAAAAGAAATGATTGAAAAAATATATGGTTTATATAAAGTTAAAAATGATGAAAAAAGTACAGCAGAATATTATATGTTTAAAGGAGCTAAAGGAAGAATAGGAATTATAACTCCGTTAAGCTGTTCATTTTGTAACACTTGTAATCGTATTAGACTTACTTCTAGTGGTGCAATAAAATTATGTCTACATTCAAAAGAGGAAATAGATATAAAACCATTTTTACATAAACCATTGTTATTTAGAGAATCTATGAAAGATATAATAAAACAAAAACCAGAAAAGCATCATTTAATAGAAAACAAATGTAGTGATACAAATAGGCGTATGTATGAAATTGGAGGATAAGTAATGTTAACACATATAAATGAAAAAGGGTATGCCAAGATGGTGGATATAAGTGAAAAAGATGATACTAAAAGAACAGCTGTGGCAACAGCTACAATTACTCTCAGTCAAGAAGCTTTAGAAAAAGTAAAAAATGGTCAGATAAAAAAAGGAGATGTGTTATCTGTAGCTCAAGTTGCAGGTATAATGGGAGCTAAAAATACATCTTCAAATATACCAATGTGCCATCAGATTAAATTAGTTGGATGTGATTTAGAATTTGATATAGATGATTCTATGTCTGCTATTAGGATATTTGCAACTTGTAAATCTCTTGGAAAAACTGGAGTGGAAATGGAAGCTTTAAGTGCATGTTCTTTAGCAGCACTTACAATTTATGATATGTGTAAAGCAGTTGATAAAAAAATGGTTATAAGTAATATACATCTTGTGGAGAAAACTGGTGGAAAATCAGGTGATTTTAAGTTTGAATAATTTAAGGATATTGGGTGAAAATTTGGAGGGAATATGGCTAAAGTAATATCAATAAATATAAGTGAAAAAAAGGGTGTAGTTAAAGTTCCTGTGCAATGTGCAGAGCTAAAAATAAATCATGGGATAGTTGGAGATGCACATGCAGGTAACTGGCATCGTCAGATAAGTTTACTTGGAAAAGAAAGCATAGATAAAATGAAAATGAGAGGTTTTGACCAATTAAAATTTGGAGATTTTGCTGAAAATATAACTACAGAGGGAATAGAAGTATTTTCCCTGCCTGTTGGCACAAAGTTAAGAATAGGGCAATGTGAAGTTGAAGTAACTCAAATAGGGAAAAAATGTCACAATGGATGTGAAATTAAAAAATTGACAGGAGACTGTGTAATGCCACGAGAGGGAATTTTTGTAAAAGTTATAAAGGAAGGTATTATAAATGTTGGAGATTCAATAGATATAATTCAATAAAAAATTTAATAAAGCATTATACTATGGAACGCCACAAATAAGGTGTTCCTTTTAAAATATTCAGATACTATCAATGTTTTTGAGAAAATATTAGGTCCAGAGTTAGAAGGTAGTTTAGGCATGTTTACAGATGGTTATTGGTTATGGTTTATTGGAAAGTATGTAGAGATGTCTGGTGTTGAAAGACATTTATCTAAATATACAAAGCATATGTTAAATGAATTTTTCATGATACAAATAAATGGATGTATAAGTAATGTATAAAGATGTATAAGAATATAAATATGATATAAAATTTGATGAAATTAAAAAAAATACATAATATAAGTATAGTAATAATATAAAAAATTACATATAAAACTAAAAAATGCAAGTAATTGACTTTTTAAGTTGACAAAATATTGCATATATATTATGATATAAATCATAAATTAACTACAAATCAATATTATATATTCGTAGAAGAAGAAAGTAACATGAAGGAATTTTACAGAGAGTTAGGTTTAGCTGAGAACTAATATTGGAATTTATGTGAAAAGAACTTTGGAGAATACTATTGTAATTATATTATAATAGTGGTTTAATTCGCCTTAAGAAAATGAGTGAGTAAAATTAATTTTTACTAATAAGAGTGGTAACACGGATTTATATTCGTCTCTTGGATTTTTCCAAGAGGCGTTTTTTATTTAGAAACTTATTTCAGAAAATTTAAAACTATATATTAAATGAAAAGTATAAAAATATGATAGTTAATAAATTTATAAATTAGAAAATTGTAAAATATGCTAGAGTCAGTGGACTTACGATTTAAATGGAGGGATGAAAATGGAAGAAGAAAAAATTAACTATGCTCTGGAGCAGGTTCCAGAGAATAAAAAACGTGGTTGGGTAGCTATGTTTTCAGTTTTAGTAGCAATAGGTGTGGATTTATCATCTGTTATTTTAGGAGCTGAGTTGGCACAAAGTATGCCAATGAAACAAGCAATATTGTCAGTAGTTGTTGGTTCATTTTTTTCTGCAATTTTGTATACTATATGCTCTTTGGTTGGTTCATCTACGAGTTTATCTACATCTATGATAACAAAGTATGTATTTGGAGAAGCTGGAGCAAAAATATTTTCTCTAGTTATAGGGGTATCTTTATTAGGGTGGTTTGGAGTTCAAGTAGGTTTCTTTGCCCAAAATGCACAGATAATAATAAAAGATATATTTAATCTAGATGTGAGTATGCAGATTCTAAGCCTAATAGGTGGTCTCTTGATGATGAGTACTGCAATTTATGGATATAAGGCAATGGAAAAGTTGAGTGTGTATTCAGTACCATTTTTATTAGTTCTTATGATGTTAACTATATTTTTAGCTTTTAGAGCAAATGGAATTCCAGTTGATGATAATATGAAATCTACTATGACCTTTGCAGGTGGAGTTTCTTTGTCAATGAGTATAATAATAGTTGGTGCAATAGTGTCTCCTGATATAAGCCGTTGGGCTAAAAGTAGAAGAGATTGTGCACTTTCAAGTTTTTTAGGAATACAATTTGGAAATGCCTTTATGATAATAGTTTCGATAGTATTAGTAAAATGTATGGGAACTTCAGATATTATGAGAATTTTTATTACATTAGGAATTGCTATACCAGGTATAATTGTACTTACATTAGCTCAATGGACTACAAACACAAGTAATGTATATTCTGCATCACTAAGTATAGCTCTTGTATTTAAAAAGGCTCCTGAGAAAGTATTAACTATAGTTCTTGGTATTGTAGCAACGTTATTAGCTGTATTTGGAATATATGAAGGTTTTATAGGATTTTTAAATTTACTTGGAATTGTAATTGCACCTGTTGGTGGTGTATATACAGCGGAATATTACATAGTAAAGCAAGAACTTAAAGGTTTTGATAAAGGTGTATTATATAAACCAATAGTTAAACGTTCAATAGTGTCTTGGATAATTGGTATATTAATAACTTATCTTTCAACATATGGACTTATAACTCTTACTACTATAGCTCCGTTAGATGGATTTATAGCAGGGTTTGTAGTACAATCTATTATTGGAAAAGTGCTTTGTTCAACAGAAAATAAGCAAGAAATAGACGAAGCAGTATAATGAAATTTGTTTATAAAGTATAAAATAAATTTGAAATATAAGGAGAAAGTAACATGAGATTTTTAACAGAAGAAAGTGTGGATAAAATAGCAGTTGGTGCAGCAGTGCTTGGAACTGGAGGTGGGGGTGACCCATATGTAGGTAAATTGGTTGCAAAACAAGCAATTAAAAAGTATGGTCCTGTAAAAGTAATAAGCTTGGATAAACTTGATGATGATGCTTTGGTAGTTCCAGTATCTGGTATGGGTTCTCCTGTAATTACAATAGAAAAATTACTTTCAGAAGTAGAATTAACTACACCTTTAGAGATAATGGAGAAATTATTAAACAGAAAAGTGGATGTTATAATTCCTATAGAAATAGGAGGGATAAACTCGCTTATGCCGATAGCAGTTGCTGCCAAAAAAGGGCTCCCTATATTAGATGCAGATTCCATGGGTAGAGCCTTTCCTGAAGCCCAAATGGTAACTTTTTATCTTGAAGGATATGAGGCATCTCCTGCTGTAATGTCTGATGAAAAAGGTAATTCTGCTATACTTTATCCTGTGGATGGAATTTGGTCAGAAAGATTAGCTAGAACTTTAACTGTAGAAATGGGAGGAAGTTCTTCTATCAGTGACTATAATTTAAGTGGAGCTCAAGTTAAAAAAGCTGCTATAGGTAACACACTTACAATAGCTGAAACTATAGGAGGTTTTTTACTTGAAAATAAATCTGATTCAAAAGGTGCTGTTGAGAATATACTAAAAGAATTAAATGGATACAAATTATTTGAAGGGAAAGTAATTGATATTAAAAGAGAATTAAAAGGTGGATTTACTAGAGGACATGCCTTTTTTGCTGGGATTAATAAATATGATGGAGAGTATTCCATATTATTCCAAAATGAGAACTTAATTGCAAAAAAAGGTGATACACCACTTTGTATTACACCAGATTTAATAGCAGTATTAGACTTAGAAACTGGATTTCCAATAACTACAGAAAGAATAAAATATGGTTCTCGTGTTATGGTAGTAGCTTTTCCTTGTAATGAAAAGTGGAGAACAGAAAAAGGAATTGAGACAGTTGGACCTGGATACTTTGGATATGATGTGGAATATAAAACAGTAGAAGAATTACAAGGAAAATAAAAGTTTAGGAGGAAATTTTGATGTATCGTGTAGGAATTGACGTTGGAGGAACAAATACAGATGCTTGTATACTGGATGGTGAATTAAAAGTAATTCATTCAGTTAAGGTAGCAACTACAAAAGATGTTGAAACTGGTGTTTACAATGCCTTAAAAAAAGTTATAGATGAAAGTAAAATTGACCATTCTTTAATAAAATATGCTATGCTTGGAACAACTCATTGTACAAATGCTATCGTAGAAAGAAAAAGACTTAATAATGTAGCTATGATAAGAATAGGGAAACCAGCAACTACTGCTATTCTTCCTTTTATAGATTGGCCAGAAGATTTAAGAGAAAAAATAGAGTTAGATTCAATATTGGTATCTGGTGGATATGAGTTCGATGGTAGAAAGATAAATGAACTTTGTAAAGATGAAGTTGTAGAATTTTGCAATAGAATAAAAGATAAAGTGGAAAGTGTTGCAATAAGTGGAGTATTTGCTCCAGTAAATAAACAACAAGAAGAAGAAGTTGCAAAGTGGGTTAGAGAAGTTTTAGGGGATATTCCTATATCCTTATCAAATGAAATAGGCAATATAGGTATATTAGAAAGAGAAAATGGAGCTATTTTAAATTCTGCATTATCTCAAGTAGGAAAAGCTGTATCTTTAGGATTTGAAAAAGCACTTAAAGATTTAGGTATAGATGCTCAAATATATTTTAGTCAAAATGATGGAACATTAATGAATTTAGAGTATACAATGAAATACCCAATTTTTACAATTGGATGTGGAATAACAAATTCTATAAGAGGGGCTTCTTTCTTATCAGAAGTAAAAAATGCAATAGTACTAGATGTTGGAGGAACTACAAGTGACTTAGGTGTACTATACAATGGATTCCCTAGAGAATCATCAATTCCAGTTACAATTGGAGGAGTACATACAAACTTTAGAATGCCAGATGTTTTAACTATTGGTCTTGCTGGTGGGACATGTGTAAAAGGGGAAAAAGATAATATAAAGATAGGTCCTGAAAGTGTAGGATATAAAATAACTGAAGATGCAATAATATTTGGTGGAGATACTTTAACTTTATCAGATGTTGTTACAAAGCTAGATATGGTATTTGAAGATAGAAAAAGTAATGTTGAAAATTTAGATAAGGAGTATTGTAGTGAGGTATATAAAAAGGTGGTTTTAAAACTAGAAGATGCTGTAGACCAAATGAAAACTAGTCAAGAGGATGTTGAATTGGTTTTAACTGGTGGAGGAAGTATAATTGTTCCTGAAAAACTAAAAGGTATAAGTAATGTTATAAGACCTCCTCACTATACTGCTGCAAATGCTATTGGTGCAGCTTTAGGACAAATAAGTGGAGATGTAGAAAAAGTATACAGTTTGGATAAAATGTCTAGAGAAGACGCCATAGAAGATGCAAAAAAAGAGGCTGTAAATAAAGCTCTAAAAGCTGGTGCTAAAGAAGATACTATAGAAGTATTAAATATAGAGGATGTTCCGCTTGCATACCTTCCTGGTAATGCACTTCTTATAAAAGTAAAAGTTGTTGGTGATTTAATTTAAAGAAGAATTTAATTATTTTTAAGCTTATTTTATATATAAAAAAATCGGTGCTTAATTTGTACCGATTTTTGTTTTTGTTAGTAAAGAACTCGTTTTTTTGCTTCTGATATAGCTCTAGCAGCACTTTTTGCTTGAATTCTTTTTGCTTCTTCTTTTTTAAATGCATTTATTGTCTCATTTAGATTCTTATCATGTTCATTTTTTTCTTTATCTTCATTTTCTCTGTATACTAATACATAATCTATTATTGATTCGTTTATTATCTGGGATATACTTTTATTTTCGTTAATTCCTATTCTCTTAACTTCTTTAAGTAGCGTCTCATCAATATGAACCGTTGTTTGCTTTGTATTTTTTGCCACTTTAATCACCTCTTAAAAAAAATTCTAACATTAAAATTTTTTTTAGTCAATAAATTTTAATATTAAAATTCTTTAAATGTTTTATTTGATTTTCTAAAATTTTCTATTGTATTTATCATTTTATTTTTTATATTTTCACCTAGTATAGAAGACTTTAGTCTAGGATTTTCGATATGGTCATAAATTGGTTCTAAAAATTCGACTTCTACAGGAACAGAATTAATTTTACCAATAGGTTGGTATCCTTCATAAGTATCTTTTGAATTTTTTATTACTAATGGAACAATAGGGCATTTTGCTTTATATGCTATTTTTAAAGCTCCACTTCTAAACTCTGAAACTAGTGAATTTGGTTCTTTAATCCATGTTAAATCTCCTTCTGGAAATACTGCCATACTTTGACCTGTAAGTATATTTTGAGAGGCTTCAGCAATACTTTTTATACCTTCTCGATTGTTTTTTCTGTTTACATATACACATCTTAGCAATTTTGACCATTCTTTAAATATAGGTATATTTCTCCAAATTGGTTCGTCTGCAATTACACATCCAATTGGTCTTTCTACACTTGCTGTTAGTATAAAGCTATCAAGCATACTAGAATGATTTACAACAAATAGAAGTGGTTCTTTTGGTAGTGTATCCTTACCAATTATATTAAGTTCTATATTTACTATATCTAAAGATTTTCTAGCTTGTTTTTGCATAAATTCAAATTTTTCTTTTAAGCTAAATTTATCAGGATTCTTTTTAATTTTAATGAGCCTAGGTATGGAAGATGTAAAGCCTATAAGTTGATATGTAGCAAATTTTAAGTAATTATTCATAAAATTATCTCCTTAAAATAAAATTATTTATTACTGTAAAGATTTTAACATAAAACAAAATTTAAGTCTATTTCAATTCCATTTTGTAACATATATTTTAAATAGACAGAAATTAAGATTTTATACTTCTAATTTTAGTAATTAGACCTAATCAATAGATTAATATTCTATTAAATTGATTAAATAACCTTTAAATTTAATTATAAAAACTGTTGCAGATTGTTCTACAACAGTTTAAAAGTACTTACTTTATAATAAGGGATTATATTATAAGGCTACAACAGCCCATTCTTTACACTGAGCAATTCTTTTTCCATCATCACCTTGTTCTTTATCATATGCAAATTGATTAAGCATTTCACATGGAAATGCATCACATAGACCACAATGTGTAAGGTTTTTATCTTCACAACAGGATTTTACAGGACATTCTTCACCCCAAAAAGGCTTGTCAATACATGTACATCCTTTACAATTGACTTTTTCCTTGTACTCACATTCATAACACAAAATTCCACATCTTGATTCTATCATTCTAAGTCACTCCTTAAATATAAATTTTATATGATTGTATATCAAAATTTATACTTTTCATTGTAAAAATCGGACAAATTTTTTATATAAGTTGTTGGATTAACACCACAAATAGATTTAAAATCATTTATAAAACGGGATTGGTCATAAATTATAGATATTCATCAAATAAATATATTGAAGAAGAATAGATATAAACCAAAATTAGAAAATAATAGTATTACTTTCATAATAAATACATATAAATATATTCTTAAGAATAAAATTTATTATTAAATAAAAAATAAAGGGGAGTGATTTAATAGCATGGCATCAAAACAAACACCAAGAAACAATTTAGAAAAGTTTTTAAGAATAAGAGTCTTATCACATACAGGCGATAAAATACATATAAAGTTACCTGTAAATTTTGCAAAGAGAATGATTGAGAATAATGCTTTGGATTTATTTAATGGAAAAGATGATGTAGTAGATGGTAAAAAGGTTACTGAAATATTAGTCAAAGCATTTGACTATGATTTAACTGGAGAAGTAGTTCACTTGGAGAGAAAAAATGGAGACATTATTAAAGTTTCAATCGTACAATAGAACTATTTTATATGAAATTTATTTTTTAATAGTTATAAATAACTAGAAATTGGTAAAAAAGTATAACCTATTATTAGTAATGGTACAGAATACACATTTATAATCTATAGATGTGTATTTTTATGTCAATACCTTTTATACACTATTTGTGCTATCCATCTCACACCTAAAGGAGTGGGCTTTCCGCACTATGTTGTAAATATATGTTCTATAGTATAATAAGAGTAACATATCACCTAGTAAAAATAATCAAATAAATTTAACTTATGGAAGGGATAACTATGGAGAATAAGGATTTTAAATTAACAATATGTATATTTGCTTTTATAATTGGGTTAGTAGTATTATTTTGCTGTATAGGTTTAGGTGAATTTAGTGCAGAGCATATTATTCAACAAAATGGAGGAACTATGGATACTAACCAATATAATATTTATCTAGACCAATCTATTTCTCAATATAGAAATTTTGGTTCTATATTAGCTCTATTAGGAGGAATAGGGATATTGTTTGATGAAAATATCAGAAAACACTAAAAATTATGTTTTATTTAAAATGAATTGGTTTTATAACTCTTTATATTGAGATATATCAACTGATGGCATTAAACAGTTAGACTTTATGGAAACTCATGCACAATTATTATCATCATATGACAAAGATACACTTTCAATTATTGATTCAGCATGTGGTAATGATATTCAGGCAACTGCCTTAGCATTAAATGGATACAATGGATAAAGTAATTTTAGAAAATAAACATTTCACAGTTTATAATAAATTAAAATACAAAGGTAAAGAATACATCTCTTTATATTATTAGATATTAAATGGCATGGAAAAAGAGTCAAAAGTGGAAATATTATTTTAAGATATTAATGAAGATAACAGTGTTAATTTATATGAAAGTAATTTATCATTTACACTATTTACACGTGAAAGTTTAATTAATATATTAAAAGAAAATAAAATGGAAATTACTAAATATACTTTTGAATTAGATAATGATTGGTATTATGTTTATGCAAAACTCAAGTAGAATTTTACATACTTTAAATATGACAGTTTAAAATTATGAAAGAATGATAAGTTCCAGTTTGTAGGGTAGTTTTGATGAATAATATTAATATAATACGAGCTAAAAGTAGGAGTATATCAATATGATACCCCTACTTTTTTATTATTAAAATTGTTTATAATATCAACGCTACATTAAAACATAGCCTAAGCTTAAAAAACAAATGGTCTAGCAATATGTACTTTTTTCTATTTATTATATTCTTTTAAATTGAATTCTTTCATCTGAACATAAAGTTTCAAATCTATATGCATCTAGCATCTCATAAAAACCAAAAAATATAAAACCATCACGAGAAGTAAATTCATATTGTATATTTTCAATTTTTAATGTATTTTCTACCTCGCTTATTTTTTCATTATATATAATTTCTACCATATAATTTATCATTGTAGAATCCCTCCTATTAATATGAAAATATCCAAATATATAATAACATATTTAGATTATATAATAGTATCCAAATATAAAATAAACTTATTACATTACTGAATGAAGATAAATAAAGTAAATATTGGTTATTATTGACGTTCTATAAAATAAATCATATATATTTAGAATATTCTAGACAGGAATTGTTTAATAATAAGAGAATACTATAAAAATTTGAGTATTATATAAAAAATAAGAAGCTATAAATGATATAAGCATTATCTATAGCTTCTTATTTCTCATTAATTAGGATTACATACAAAAGTAATCACTATATTTTTTGTTTAAGTTTTAATACTTGTTTTACTATATTTGTTGAGTGGTCAGAAATTCTTTCTAAATTAGTAAGTAAGTCAAGATAAAGTACACCAGCATCAATTGTACAATTTCCGTTGTTTAATCTAATCATATGTGAATTTCTAAAAGTTTTTTCTAAGTAGTTTACTTCATTTTCAACTTCTAAAACTTTATTTGCTAACTCAAAATCTTTAACATCTAAAACTATTAAAGCATCCTTGAAATTAGTAATAGTCTTATTGTATATTTCATATATTTCTTTTATCGCACTATCAGAGAAACTAATATTCATTTCCTTAACACTCATAGCTAATTCAGCTATATTTTCTGCATGGTCAGAGACTCTTTCAATGTCATTTACAGTATTAAAAAGTAAATCTGTTCTAAAACGTTCATCATCTCTAAGAGGTTCTTTAGAAAGTTTCAATAGATAGTTCAATATATCTTTCTGTAATTTATTGACAACTTTTTCTGACTCAAAAGCTTTATTAATATCTTCATTGCTCTTATTTAAAAATCCTGCAATTGAATATTCTAAAGAGTTTGTAGCTTTATGACCCATTCTTACAACTTCTTGTACAGTATTACCAAGTGCTATAGATGGTGTGCTAAACATTCTTTCATCTAAGTATTTAGTATTATTTACTATTTCTGATTCAGTTTCTTTAATAGGTATAAGTTTATTTGCTAATTTAACTATGTATTTAGAAAATGGTAATAGTATTATAACATTTGTAAGATTAAATAAAGTATGTGCGTTTGCTATCTGTCTGGCTGTATCAGTTGGGTCAAAATGAGTAACTATAGCTGATATAGGTTTATTTAAAACAAGCATAAATATTATTGTACCAATGATATTAAAACTTAAATGCATTACAGCTGCACGTCTAGCATTTCTACTTGCACCAACACTTGATATAAGTGAAGTGACACAAGTACCTATATTATCTCCATAAAGGATAGGTAAAGCAGATGATAGAGGAAGTATTCCTTGAGAAGCTAATGCTATTAACATACCCATAGATGCACTCGAACTTTGAACAATACCAGTTATAGCGAATCCTGCTAATATACCTAATATAGGATTTTTACTAAAGTATAAGAGTGCATCAGTAAATGCTTTATATTCAGCAAGTGGAGCTACTGCATCTTTCATAAATTCCATCCCTGTAAATAATATACCAAAACCTATAAGTATTTCAGATAAATGCTTTGTTTTTTGATTTGATGTAAATAAATATAATACAATACCTACACCTAGAGCAATTGGTGCGATTCCTTCAAGATTAAATGAAACTAATTGAGCTGTAACTGTAGTACCTATATTTGCCCCCATTATTACACCAATAGCTTGACTTAGATTCATTATACCCGCATTTACGAATCCTACAACCATAACGGTAGTAGCACTTGAACTTTGTATAATACCTGTAACAACTGTACCTACCAGTACACCCATAACAACATTACTTGTTAAGAGTTCAATAATTTTTTTTAATTTGTTTCCTGCTGATTTTTGTAAACCTTCTCCCATTAAACTCATCCCATAAAGAAAAAGTCCAAGTCCACCGATAAGGCTAATTACTATATTCACGATATTTCCTCCCTTAAGAAATTAATAAATTTTTTATCTGAATTATAAACTTTATTAACTAAAATTTATTGTTTCCATAATATAGAATAACAAATTTTGTCAATAAAAATATTAATGTTTTGTTAAGTGTACGTTAAGAGAATGTTAAATTTTTAAGTTGTTGTTAACTTTAGAAAATTTATGATATATAGTAATTTAAATACTTGAACTTAGATTTTGAGTATTTTATGTACAATTAATTTAACAAAGAATTAACTATAATTATAAAAACTATGTAAAAAATATCATCCTTTTTAGAACGATATTTTTTAGTTATAAATATTCTTATATTCAATTGGTGTAAGGTTATTAAACTTTTTAAAAACCATGCTATAGTAATTTTGACTATTGAATCCAACTAGTACAGCAACATCTAAAATAGATAAATTTTTTCTAATAGATATTTTTTACTTTTTTCAACTCTAACTTTATTTAAAAAATTAGTAAAAGTATATCCACTTTCTTTCTTAAACAGAGAACAAAAATAGCTTTTATTAAGTTGTAGGTCATTACATATGTCGCTTACTGTTATATCTTCTGATTAGTTTTTATGAATATAATCTATAGTTTTCTTTACATAAAAACTAAGAGCTGGCTTATGTTTCATTTTATCCTGGCATATTTATTAAAAAATCAATCTCTATTTGCTAAAATAATTTATGAGTTATGTTAGAAACTGTAAGATATTGGATATAATATAATAAACAGGTAAACTTTGTATTAAGAGGATATATAGTTTATCTTAATTATAGGGGAAGTGAGGATATATTATGGAAAGATTAATGGAACTCATAGAAAGAAAATTTTTAAAGGATGTAGAACTTTTAGAATTAGAAGACATAGAAAATGTAATAGAATGCAAAATGACTAAGCCATATAATGCTCATTATAATGAATACCTAGTAAAAGTAAAGCATGAAGACAAGATAGAAGAATATTTTGTGTATTTAAAACATAGATAAACATAAAAGAGGTTTATATTTATTTGTATGATTATAAAATAAATACAAGCCTCTTTTTTTGATAAATATAAAATTATAAAATTTTTATTTATTTAATTTTTTCAACTACATTAGTCAATATGAAGTCTAAATCGTCGCTAATTTCTGTAACTCCATTATGAGTAATATCTATAATTTCTTTAGTCATAGGAAGCTCTCCTAAAAGCTCTAAGTCTAAATCATCTAAAAACTTTTCAGTAGATTCTCCTTCAAATAACTTGATTTTTTTAGAACAATCAGGGCATTGGATATAACTCATATTTTCAATAACTCCAAGAACTTTTATGTTCATTTTTTTAGCCATATTAACAGCTTTTGATACAATCATAGATACTAAATCTTGAGGTACTGAAACCATAACTATTCCACTTATAGGTATGGATTGCATAACTGTTAATGCAACATCACCAGTACCAGGAGGCATATCTATTAATAAATAGTCCAATTCTTCCCAAAGTACATCAGTATAAAATTGCTTTACAACTCCTCCAAGTAAAGGTCCTCTCCAAACAACAGGTTCATTTTCATCATCTATCATAAGGTTTATAGACATTACTTTTATGTTGTTTGAGTTTTCTACAGGATAAATATAAGAGCCATCAGAATAAGCTTTTACATTTTTTACACCCATAAGTCTAGGAATACTTGGTCCAGTTATATCTGAATCTAATATACCAACCTTATATCCCATTTTGTTTAGTTTATTAGCAAGTAAAGCAGTTACAGTTGATTTTCCAACTCCACCTTTCCCACTCATAACACCAATTATTTTTCCAAATTTATTGTTAGGGTTATTTTCAATAGAACAATTTGATTGACTATTACAATTTCCCTTTGATGGACATGAATTACAATCTGCCATATCTATTACCTCCAAACTTTAGTATTTATTAGATTATTTTTAACCTACATATACTATTTTAGTACAATTGAATAATAAAGTCATTATTTAAAAGTAACTTAGAAAATTTTCTATTGATTTATTCATAGTATATAATAAAAAAAGAAGGCAATAAAAAAATTATAACCTTCTTAAGAAATGATTATTTCAATTGACCTATAGACCTTAATAATATAAATATATAAAAAATATTTCAACATGTTATAAATAACTGGTCATTTTATAAGTGAAATTGGAAATTAGATGCATGTTTTATAAAAATTTTATGAAAAAAACAATTAAAAATTGTAAAGAAAAAAGATATAATTAGAAATGTAGTAATAAATATTTTATTATAGGTAATAGAGTTTAGGTATCTTAAATAATATTTGGAGGAATATAGATGGAATCAATACCAAGAAGTGCAAAAGTAGAAGAATTTGATAAAGTACTAGAATTAATAAACTATGTATTTAGAATATCGAGAAATCATAAACCAACTATGATGGAGGAATTTCCTATTTTACTAAATAAAAATAATATAGAAAATATGATTATAATATCAGAAGATGATAAAGTGGTTTCTGATGTAAATTATCTAATTCAAGATGTATCTATTCAAGGAAGTAGGGTGAAGGTTGCAGCCATAGGTGGAGTATGTACTCATCCAGATTATGAAAAGAGAGGATATTCATCTAAGATATTGGATAAAGTAGAAGAAAAAATGTTTTATGATGGTGTAGATATTGTAATCATTTCAGGAACAAGAAGTTTATACAGTAGAAGAAATTGCAGTTTGATAAAAAGTTTCTACCAATATACAATAAAACCTGAAGATGTGAAAATACCATATGAAATAGTTGAATTTGATGAAACTAATTTTGAAAAAGATGATGATTTAGACAAAATGATTGAACTGTATAATCAAAATAGTACTAGATTTATAAGAACAAGGGATGAGTTTCAAAAATTATTGCATGCAGCAACTATTGCTTGGGGACCGATTGATTACAAAAAGATATTTATAAAAGAAAATAATGATGTAATAGGATACTTGATAATAAGAACAATAAAAAAAGAAGATTCTATTGTAGGAGAAGTGGCTGAAATAGGGTTAAATTCTGTAAATATTGAAAATGTATTGAAATATGTTACAAATAAATTTGGATTAGAATATTTAAATTATAAAGTACATGTGAGAAATCTTAAAGACCAGTTGAAATGTAATAGAACAAAATCTTTGGACTACCAACAAGGAACTATGAAAATAATAAACTTTACTAAGCTATGTGATAGTTTAAGAAGTTATTTTAATCAATATGTGGATTCTAAATTATTAAAATACATGGAATTTAAACAAGTTGAAAATAAATATATTATTAAGTACAAAGAGGAAGAACTCGTAATAGAAAGTTTGGATAAGCTTAATAAACTATTTTTTGAGAAAAATGAAGAGCAGTACAATGAATTTAAACATCTAAAAAATATACATGAATTTGCTACAAAGGCATTTCCTGTAGATTTTCCATGGACTGCGAATTTAAATTATCAATAATTGTTATACTTTTAGACTGTATTAAATAAAAGAGAATTAATACCTAAAGTGAGCTCTTATTAAATAACAGAAATTATTGGATATTAAAAAAAATTTTTGTAAGGAATTAGAAGGGATGAGTATTATATGGACATACTTGATGATATAGCAGAATGTATATTAAATATGGGTGTAGACAATATAGAAAATTTAGTAAAAATTGCTATAGATAAAAATATTGATGTGGAAGATATTTATGAATATGGTTTAAATAAAGGTATGATAGGAGCTTTAGATAAATTTGAGAATAAAGAATACTATCTTTCAGAAGTTATAGTATGTACAGACGCATTAAATAAAGGGATTAATCTTTTGAAAGGAACTGGAAAAGTAAAGAAAAAATCAAAGGGAGTAATTCTAATGTCTGTAGTAGAAGGAGATACTCATGAGATAGGAAAAAATATTGTAAAGGTAATGGTGGAAGCCACTGGATATAAGGTTATTGACTTAGGTGTAAATAGAAAAAGTGAAGATATAATAGAAGAAGCTATAAAAAACAATGTGGATATAATAGGCTTATCTTCAATGATGACAACAACGATGGAAAATATGAAATCAGTTATAGACGAGCTTAATAGGATTAATATAGATAAAAGACCAAAAGTAATAATTGGTGGTGGTCCTGTAAGTATGGAGTTTGCAGAAGAAATAGGAGCAGATGGATATAGCTCAAATGCTCCAAGAGCAGTAAAATTAATAAACAAACTTATAGGAGGTGAAGTTTAACGTGTTTTCAGATATGACTTTACTTCAATATATAAATAGTGAAGATAGAGGTTTTTTTCTTCCTGATATGGGTACAAATGGACTGTTTTTAATAAATAAAAAGGCATATGAAGTGTATGATAGTGTAGATTTACAATTAGAATTAGCAAAAACTATGGACAAGTATTTTGAATCAGACTTTATATACTCATTCTGTGATGGGATTACATTTTGCGAAACTCTGGGTTTAGAGACATTAAGACCAGATTATGATTTTCCAAGTGTGTTAACACATACTATAACTGACAGGGAAAAACTAAGAAAATTAGACGTTCCAGACCCTTATACAAGTGGACGTATGCCACTCAATATAGAAAGCTTATCACTTATATCAAAAAATATTAAAAAACCACTATATGAGTCGATACAAGGTCCATTTACACTTGCAGGTCAATTAGCTGGAGCTACACAACTTTTAAGATGCATAATAACTGACAAAAAATTTGTAGAAGAACTATTGGAATTTACAACTGAATTGGTAAGAAGATATGCCGTAGCTGCAAATAAAGCAGGAGCAAAATATATTTCAATAGCAGAACCAACATCAGTAACCTTAAGTAAAGATAGATTTGATGAATATATAGTAAAAAATTTAAATAAAATTTACGATGAACTTGATTGTTGGAAAGGTATGCATATATGTGGAGACACCAGAGAATTATTAGATAATATGTTAAGTTGTAATATAGATGCAGTAAGTTTAGACCAAATTTTAGACTATGAAGAAATTGCTCCAATGATTCCTAGAGATATAGTGTTGATTGGTAACTTGGACCCAATAAAACTTCTTGGACGTTCTAACCCAGATAAAATCAGAAGAGAGACACTAAAGCTGTTAAAGAAGATGAGAGGATACGATAATTTCTTATGTGATTTTGGATGTAACTGCTTAAATACCACTCCAGTAGAAAATTTACAAGCAGCTATAAAGGCAGGAAGAATTAGTTATAAAGAATTAGATAGGATTGATATTGATGAATTATAATAGTAATGAAAATGAATATCTTTTAGAGAATATAAATTTAGAAGATATTTTTATAGATAAGAACATTGTGCTAAAGTTTTTGGGGTATGGAAATAGAAAAGCACCCGATACAATTATTGAAATCGTGGAAAGAGAAATAAAAAATATAAATAATATTTTGGATATTAAGGTATATATAAGTGAAGTTGATATTGATAAAATGCCTAAAGAATGTAAAAAAGCATTTGCTATACTATATACAATAGGAGATAAAATTGACATCAAGATGAATGATTATATGAAAACTAGCAATATGATGGCAGGATTAGCACTTGACAAAATAGGTATAGTATATTTAGACTGTATTAATGAGAAAATAAAAATGTGCTTAAAAGAAAAATATGCTAGCTTCAACATATCACATGAGATATATCCGGGAGATAAAGATTTTGAAGTAGAGAGACAAAAGGATATTTATAACTATATAAAAAATAAATATAATAATATAGAAATAGAAATCAATGATTATCATCAACTATCTCCCATAAAAAGTGTCGCAATGCTTATTTTGATGGGTGATGAAGAAAATTTAGAATCAAGATGCAGTAAATGTCCTAGAAAATGTTTTTAGCCAGCTTTTAAGATTAAGATTTGTTTTGTGTGTAAATTGCAATAATTTTTTTGGTTATTTTATATCTATAAACCAAAAAAATTATTGCAAAATAATATTATATTTAATATGTATAGCTTTAAGAGTTACAGTAGTTTCTCCAATTCAAGAAGTGTATTTTTTCAAGGTCAAGCCAAAGTTTATCGCTTATATTTCTATATGATTTTATACACTTCTCGAAATTAAGTTCTAAATCAAATTCAGATAGAAGTCTTTTAAAAGCATGTGATTAACTCTTATTAAAATCAAACAAGATGTCATCTGAATCAAAACATATAAATTTATATGTTTTCATGGGTTTTATTCTTTTATAAGATGACTGCAAAAATTACTTTGCTTTCACTATTTGAATCATTTTGCCATTTATGTTTTGTTCCTAAAGGAATCTTTACACTATCCCCTTTGAATAAAGTAAACTCATCATCGTCCATAAAGAGCTTAACTTCTCCTTCCAGAACATATGCAATTTCATCTCCATTATGAGTAATTCTATCAACACAAGAAGAAGTATTTGGAGATAAATCCATAATTGCAAATTCTAAATTACCACTGTAGTCTGGAATTAAAATCTCATATACAACTTCTTTGCTTCCAGGTAAAATAACTCTTTTTCTACTATCATGTCTTACTATCAAGCTTTTTTTATCTACCTCAGATACAAAAAATGTAAATAAAGGAACGTTTAGGGAAGAGGCTATAGATTTTAATGAGTTTACAGATGGATTAGCAAGACCTCGTTCTATTTGGCTTAATAATGATGGTGTGACATCAGCTAGTTTTGCTAAATCTCGAATACTTAAGTTTTGTTTTTTTCGAACTTCAGCTATTTTTTGTCCTAAATTTAAATCATTCATATGAATATCCTCTCTTTTTAATTTAAAAAATATTAACTTAAAATAATCAAGTAAAAAGATTATATAGTATGAAATTATTATAACATATATAATGAAGTTTTGAAAAAACTATGTTCAATCTAATTGAATAAATTAAAATATAATTGACAAGTGAATACAGGATACTCAAAATATATTTAAATAAAATTAAGTAAAAAATAATTAACTTATGATAGGAGGGGATATTATGCAAATAACAACTTTTGGAGCTATGAATATATCACCATCAATTCTTATAGCTTTAGCATAAGGTGTATTAGCTGGAAGTTTAATAAAGACAGGGGTAGTAGATAAGATATCAGAACAGATTGTAAGAATATTTGGTGAAAAGAGAGCTTTGTTTTCGATTGCTGTCTCAATGATGGTATTATTAGCACCAATTTCAGGGGCTTCAATAGTAAATGCAGGCTCTAGTGTGTTCGAGCAATTACCACATGGCTCATTATTTCATACTAGTGCAGGTAGTATAAATATGGATATAGGAGAAAGATTTAGATTAATTCCATATGAAGCACTGATAGGAATAGTAATAACTACAATTTCAACATCTATTCAATTAATTTTACAATAAATATAAATATTTAATGAAAAAAGTAGGATTTTGTTATTAAATATTGAATTTATTATAGTAAAAAAGAAGATTGGAGTTTTAAAGTGAATAAAAAAAAGATAGTTATTATAGGAATTATTTACTCTTTTTTAGTGGTGTTTTCACTTACAAATATGTATGTAAATATGGAGTATAATCTAAATGTATTTGAATATATTGAGAAATCACTTCCATTTACAGAAGAAGAAAAAAAGTGGCTAGAAAAACACAAGCATTTGATTTATAGCTCTGACCAAAGTTCCCCTCCTTTGAGATATAAAGGTAAAGAAGATGGACAGTATAAGGGAATTATTGTTGATTTAATAAATTCTCTGTCAATTCAAATTGGTAGAGATTTTTATTTTAAACCAAATACTTGGTGGAAAGAATCTTTCATAAATTCAATAGATGATAGTATAAAGTTTTTTGACTTGATACCATCAAAAGAAAGGGCAAGTAAATTTATATTTACTGACCCAATATATACTTTGAGTGCAAATATATTAAAAGATAAAAAATCTCAAGATATAAATAGTTACATGGATTTAAAGGGAAAAACAGTAGCAATTCCAGAAGGTGACTATTCTATAAAATTTTTGAAGCAAAAAGTTCAAGACGTAAACATTCTATTGACTCCAGATATAAAGACTGGAGTCAAGCATTTGATATCGGGAAGTGCAGATGCAGTTGTTGGTGATGAACCAGTATTAAGATATTATATAAATAATTATGGACTTTCAAATAAATACAATGTTTTAAGTAATCCTATATATACTAAAAAGGCAGTTCTTGCTGTACCTAAACAATATGAAGCGTTGGTCAGTATTTTGAATAAAGGGATTTTTAAACTTCAGAAAAATGGAGTGTATAAAGACTTAAAGAAAAAATGGTACTCTACATATAATGGAGTTGATGATATATTATATGAGAGAGGAGTTACGCCTAGTATTTATCTTTTTATAGGTATAATTTTAATATCAATTTATTTTTTTTATAGCTATACATATTTGTTAAAGATAGAAATAAAAAGAAAAACAGAAGAGGTAATAGAAAATAAAAAAGCTTTGGAGGCAACCTTTAATAGCATCACAGATATAATAATGCTTGTAGATGAAAATAATAATATAGTAGAATCGAACAAAGTACTATATGATTTTATAGGCGAAATGAGTTATAAAATAGAAGATTTGATTAACATGATAAAAGGTATTATTGAAAATACCTTTTCTGAAAATACGCATAAAACTAGAGAAATAGAAATACACAATAAGATTTTAAAGATAAACACTTTTCCTGTAGAATATAAAAAAAATAATACTGGGTATATAGTAGTTCTTATTAAAGACATAACTAATGATAAAATAGTAGAGGCAAAATTACTTAGAGAAAACAAAATGATATCTATAGGGCAACTAGCTTCTGGAGTAGCACATGAGATAAGAAATCCTTTGGGCATAATAAGAAATAATTGCTATCTTTTAAAAGATAACGTTACAATAGAAGAAGTAAATGATTGTGTAAAATCAATAGAAAGCAATGTAGACAGAGCAAGTAACATAATAACCAACTTGCTAAATTTTGCGAGAATATCAGATGATAATTTAGAACATATAAATATAAGAAATTTTATTGAAAATATAGTGAAACTTCAGTATAAAATCTTACAGCTAAAGAATGTTGAAATAAAAATCGACTGTGATAATAATTTAGTATGTTATATAAATGGAGAATCATTAAAACATGTATTTATAAATTTAATTTCTAATGCAGTAGATGCAATACATCAAGATGGAAAAATTATTATATACTGTTATGCAAAAAATCATTGTTTGTTTATAGATTTTAAAGATAACGGTGAAGGAATAAAAGAAGATGCTCTGAAGGATATATTTAATCCTTTTTATACTACAAAGCCAATAGGCGAGGGAACTGGTTTAGGTTTATATATTACTTATAACGAGATTAAAAAGAATAATGGAGATATAAGTGTTGAAAGTAAATTGGGGATTGGAACTTGTTTTCATGTAAAAATTCCACTAAATAAAGAGGTGACTATATAATGAAAATACTAGTAGTTGATGATGAGTTAGAGTATGGAGCGGTAATGAAAAAAATTCTACAAAAGAATGGCTATCTTGTAGATATAGCACTAAGTGGTGAAGAAGCTATAAATATAATTAGAAAAGATAAGAATTATGATTTGGTTTTATCTGATGTTATGATGAAAAATATGGATGGAGTACAGCTATTAGATAGAATTAAATCTATTAATAGAAATATAGAAGTTATATTAGTTACAGGATATGGAAGTATTGAAAATGCAGTTGATGCTATGAAAAGAGGAGCTCTATCTTATTTTATAAAAAGTAACCCCATTGAAAATTTATTAGAAGAAATTGAAAAAGTAAAGGCGAAGAAAGCATCAGTTTCTATACAAAAAAATAATTTAGAATTTACTTTAGAATCTAAAAATAGAGATTTTAATGATATTATAAAAATAGCAGAAAAAGCTGCTTGTAAAGATGTTAATATATTAATTTTGGGGGAATCTGGTGTAGGGAAAGATATACTAGCTAGATATATACATAGTATAAGCCCAAGAAAGAATGAGATATTTGTGCCTGTAAATTGCTGCTCTTTTTCAGAAAATCTATTGGAATCTGAGCTGTTTGGACATGAAAAAGGCTCTTTTACAGGAGCAGTGGATAGTAGAAAAGGTAGATTTGAACTTTCGAATAAAGGAACTTTATTTTTGGATGAAATAGGAGATATACCTTTAAATGTTCAAGTAAAACTTTTGAGGACACTTGAGGACAAATCCATAGAGAAGATAGGAAGTAATAAATCCATTAAAGTTGACTTTAGGTTAATTTGTGCGATGAATAAAGAACCAAAAGTAGAAATATCAAGTGGAAATATAAGAGAAGATTTTTTTTATAGGATAAGTACAATAACAATAACTATACCACCACTAAGAAAGAGAAGGGAAGACTTAACTACTCTTGTAGAATTTTTCTTAAATAAGTATCAAATTGAACATGATAAAAAGATATACTCAATTGATAAGGAAGTAAAGGATTTTTTATTAAATTACAATTATCCAGGAAATATAAGAGAATTAAAAAATATAATAAATAGACTTGTAGTTTTAAGTGAAGAAGGTAGTTTATCAAAAGATAATTTAAATTTAATATCAAATAATGTGTATATAGACAATAAAATAAGTATTAGACCTTTAAGAGAAATAAGAAAAGAGTTTGAATGTGAGTATATTGAAAAGGTTTTATCTTTATGTGGAAATAATATTTCAAACACAGCTAAAAAATTGGAGATTAGTAGAAGACAATTAACTAACAAAATATCAGAATATAATATTAAGTGAGAAAAAAACTTCTCATTAAGTGAGAAGAAAATTTCTCAAACTATATTAAAAGATAAGCAGAAAACTTCTGTTTATCTTTTTTATTATAGCTTTAAAAATTAATATTTACAATAATTATTGGTAAATTCAATACTGATGTAATTTAAAAATTCAAATTTCTATGATATTAATACATAGAATATATATTTTAAATAATTGGCATAGAAAATGCTTTATATATTAATAAACGTAATAATAAATACTTTTAATTGCGATTAAATATATTAAGGGGGATTTTCATATGAAGCTAGAGCTAGGGAATATATTTATAAAAAACATTGAATTTGGAGAAAAGACAGAAGTAAAAGATGGAGTACTATATGTAAATAGCAATGAAATAGAAAAGATAGCATTAGAAGATGAAAGGATTATAAGTGTAAATGTTGAACTTGCAAGACCTGGTGAATCAATAAGAATAGCTCCAGTTAAAGACGTAATAGAGCCTAGAGTTAAAATTGGAGATGAAAGTAAAATATTTCCCGGAATTATAAATAAAGTGAAGACTGTAGGAAGTGGAAGAACTCATGTACTTTTAGGAGATTGTGTTGTGACTTGTGGAAATATAGTTGGATTTCAAGAAGGTGTAATTGATATGAGTGGTCCTACTGCTAAATATACACCTTTTTCAAAAACAAATAATATATGTATTGTTTTAAAAGCAAAGGATGGTATAGATACTCATGATTATGAGGAAGCAGCTAGAATTGCTGGATTAAAAATAGGTGCATATGTAGGTGAAGCAGGAAGAGATGTTGAGCCAGATGAAGTAGTTGTATATGAGACAAAATCATTATTAAAACAAGTAAAAGAATATCCAGACCTGCCAACAGTAGCATATATCCATATGTTACAATCACAAGGTCTTTTACATGATACCTATTATTATGGGGTTGATGCTAAACAAATAGTTCCCACATTTATGTATCCAACTGAAATAATGGATGGAGCTATAATATCTGGAAACTGTGTAGCACCATGTGATAAGGTTACGACATTTCATCATTTAAATAATCCAGTTATACATGACTTATATAAAAGACATGGAAAAGATTTAAACTTTATAGGTGTTATTTTGACTAATGAAAATGTATTCTTAGTCGATAAAGAGAGAAGCTCTGATATGGTAGCCAAACTAATAGAATTTTTAGAAGTTGATGGAGTTTTAGTGACAGAAGAAGGTTATGGGAATCCAGATACTGACCTAATGATGAACTGTAGAAAATGTAGCGAAGTTGGAGCAAGTGTAGTTTTGATAACAGATGAATTTCCTGGAAAAGATGGCAAGAGTCAGTCTATAGCAGATGCTACTAAAGAAGCAGATGCAGTTGTTTCTTGTGGTCAAGGAAACCTAGTGGTTCATTTCCCAGCAATGGAAAAAATTATAGGAACTTTAGATTATGTTGAGATGATGATAGGTGGGTATAAAGGATGCTTAAATGACGATGGAAGCATGGACGCAGAGCTACAAATTATAATAGCGTCAACTATAGCAAATGGTTATAATCATTTGACAGCAAGATATTATTAAATAAATATTTGAACATAGAGTTTTATTAGTGTAATCATTGATGTAATAACTATAAAGTGATTTGGAGGATTAAGAGATGAGTAAAATCAGAGTGGTTCATTATATAAACAATTTCTTTGCTGGTATAGGAGGAGAAGAAAAAGCAGATATTCCGCCAGAGAAAAGGGCTGGGGCAGTAGGACCTGGAATAGCATTTCAGAGTCAATTTAATGATGATGCAGAGATAATTTCAACTGTGATTTGTGGAGATACGTATTTTGGTGAAAATATTGAAAGTACAACTCAAGAACTTTTAAAAATGATAAAAGAAGAAAGTCCTGATTTATTTATTGCAGGACCAGCATTTAATGCAGGTAGATATGGAGTAGCTTGTGGGACTATTTGTAAGGCAGTTGAAGAAGAACTAAATATTCCTGTAGTTACAGGAATGTATAAAGAAAATCCAGGTGTAGATATGTTCAAGTTAGATTTGCATATAGTATCTACAGGAAATTCAGCAGCAAGTCTTAGAAAGGTAGTTCCAATAATGGCAAAACTAGGTCTTAAATTGGTTAGAGGTGAGGAAATAGGGTCTCCTGAAGAAGAAGGATATATAATGAGAGGAATAAGAAAAAATTTCTTCCATGAACTTAGAGGGTCTGAAAGAGCAATTGATATGTTGGTTAAGAAGATGAAAGGGGAAAACTTTGAAACTGAGTATCCAATGCCTGAATTTGATAGAGTTACACCTGCGAAGGCCATTAAAGATTTATCTAAGATAAAACTTGCACTAGTAACTTCTGGAGGGATAATTCCAATTGATAATCCAGATAAAATTGAATCTTCAAGTGCTACTAAATATGGAGTTTACGATTTAACAAATATGGATTCTATGTCAAATAAAGAATTTACAACTATACATGGAGGTTATGATAGAGCATATGTCCTTGAAAATCCAAATTTGGTTGTGCCATTAGATGTAGTTAGAGAGTTTGAGAAAGAAGGTATAATTGGAGAATTAGCAAATTATTTTATAACTACTACAGGAACGGGAACAAGTGTTGGTAATTCTAAAAGATTTGGTGAGGAATTTTCTAAGAAATTGTTAGAAGATAATATTGATGCTGTAATTTTAACATCTACATGAGGTACTTGTACTCGTTGTGGAGCAACGATGGTAAAAGAGATTGAAAGAGTTGGTATAGCAGTTGTTCATATTTGTACTGTAGTACCAATATCACTTACAATAGGGGCTAATAGAATTGTTCCAGCAGTAGGAATACCATATCCACTTGGAAATCCTAATTTAGGAGAAGAAGAAAGTAAAAAAATTAGAAGAAATATAGTTTTAAAAGCTTTAAATGCATTGACAGAAGATATAGAAGGTCAAACAGTTTTTGAATAATAAAAATATAACGTAACACTTAGATAAAAAAAGATGTTATAAAATAGTTTTTGAAACTTATTTTACAACATCTTTTTTTATTATTATATATTAATTATTTTTTAAATTTATATTTTTTGCATCAGATTTTCTAATAGCCAAATCAAATCCTCTAAATCTAATCACTATAGGGTCATTAAGAGGAGCTATTTTTTTCACTTCAACCTCAGTGCCATCTATTAATCCTAAAGCTAGAAGTCTCTTCATAAGTTTTTCATTTCCAACTACATTGTCTATAATTCCCTTTTGTCCAAGTTTTAAATTGTAAACAGTCATTATTAACACCTCCTAATGAAAATCATTATCAAACTTTATATTTATAATATATAACAAAAAGAGTAAATTGTCAATATATAACAAAAAAATAAACATACTAACTTAGTATGTTTATGAAAAATAATATACAGGGAATACTGATAGCATCTAGCAAAAATCCACTTACTAGCGGGACTACCAAAAATGCTTTTGGAGAATCACCATATTTTTGTGTCAAAGAGCTCATATTTGCTAAAGCGTTTGGAGTAGCTCCTATTCCATGTCCAATCAGACCACTTATTATGATGGCAGAATCAAAGTCTTTTCCAAGTACCCCAAAACAGATAAATATAGAAAATAGAATTATAAAGATTACTTGGAAAGTTACTATTAGGAGAATAGGAGGTAATAGTGTAGATAATTCAAATAAATCTATGTTCATAAGTGATAAAGTTAAAAAAATTCCTAATGAAATTTCTTTTAGAAAATTTATAAGTTTAAAATTTAATTTTAGTATATTTATCTTGTCATTCAAATTTCTAAAGATGACAGCTGAAAACATACAAGTTACAACAGAAGGTAAAAGAATGTTAAACATTATATAGAAGGATCTACTTATAATTTCTCCTGTATTTATACAAATAAATATGAGAAGAACTTGTTCCAAAAACACGGTAGGTGTTATTGGTTTAGAGAAGTCATTGTTTTTTATTCTATTCTTATTTCTAAAAAACTTATTTCTTAATTTCTTTAGATTTCTATTATACTTAGGACTCGATAAGTCTATATTTGATGAGGGTTTTAATTTATATTTATTTATTAAAAATCTAGCTACAGGAGCTCCTAATATACCACCTATAATAAGTCCTATTGTTGCAGAAGATAAACCAACTCCAACTGCTCCATCTACACCAAGATTTTCTATTGTAAGTCCAAATGCAGCTGAATAACCATGACCACCTTCCATAGACACATTCCCACACATGAGTCCTAAAAGAGGTTCAAGTTTTATAATTTTTGATATTGTAATAGCTAAGATATTTTGGCAAAATGCCAATACTCCACATAAAATCCAATATCTAAATAATACACTCCCGCCCTTTTTTATAAGACTTATGCTTATTTCAAGTCCTATTGTTGTAAAAAAGAAGGTTATAAAATTTGGCATTAAACTTCCACTTACAGATATATCTGCTATATTAAAATATTTAAGAAATAAATTTAAAAAACAAAATGATAGACCTCCTATTACTGGTGCAGGTATGCAGAAGTTATTTAAAAAAGTAATTTTATTTTTTAACAAATTACCAATTAAAAAAAATAATATGGATAGAGTTAGAGTTTGTATAGTATCAAAAGTTATGGTAAGCAAAATAAATCCTCCTTTGTGATTCAAAGTTTTAATTGTATAACTCAAATTCTTGTGTATTAGAATTTTATTATCGAATGTATATTAATAAATGTATATTAATAAATGTATATTAAAAAAAATCAGTAGATATAATTAGATAATCACAAATTAAAATATTTTAAAAAGATGTAATTTTTTTAGCATGAAAAACCTTAGTATATTGATATAATAGAAATAAGACTTAGAAACATATTGAGAATGTTATTTATAAGTATAGTAGGAGGATAAAATGTTTAAAAATTTACCTAAGATAGACTTACATTGCCATTTAGATGGAAGTGTTAGAGTAGAAACTATGTTTGATATAGCTATTAAGGAGAAAATAGATTTACCTTCAAATAATATTGATGAAATAAAAAAATTAGCAAAAGTTTCTTTTAATTGTACTTCACTTGATGAATATCTAGAAAAATTTGATTTGCCTTTAAAAGTAATGCAATCTAAGGAAAATTTAAAAAGAATTGCTTTTGAACTTTTGGAAGATGCAAATAAAGAAAATGTAAAATATATTGAAATTAGATTTGCACCATTACTTCACACCAAAAAAGGGATGAGTATTAAAAGTATAATTGAGAGTATAATTGAAGGAATTAGAGAAGCCGAAAGTATTTATGATATAAAAGGAAATTTAATATTAGGCTGTATGAGAACAATGACTTCAAAAGATGCATTGTTAGTAATTGAAGAAGGAAAATCGTTTGTAAATAAAGGCGTTGTCGCAGTAGACTTATGTGGACCAGAAAAAGAAGGGTTTTGCAAGGAATATGAGGATGTTTTTAAATTGGCAAGAGAATATGGATATAAAATTACAGTACATGCAGGAGAAGCCGCAAGTGGCGAAAATGTTTTAGATGCTATAAATATTTTAAAGGCTGATAGAATTGGTCATGGCGTAAAAATTAATGAGCATAAAAGGGCTTATAATTTAGTTAAAGATAAAAAAATATTACTTGAGTTATGTCCGACTAGTAATGTACAAACTAAGACAGTAGATTCTTATGAGACACATCCATTTTATAATTTTTATAAAGATAATTTACATGTAAGTATAAATACTGATAATAGAACTGTATCAGATATAAGCTTAAATTCAGAGTTAAATGTTATATTTGATACCTTTAAATTAGAATTAGAAGATTATAAAATAATTTATAGAAATACAGTGGAAGCTAGTTTTGCAGATAAGGAAACTAAAAAGTATTTAAATAGTTTAATTTAATAGATTAAACTATTTAAACTTTAAATCTACTCATTAAATCAACAAAAATATATCATAGTAGGATAAAAAATATGAAAGGTTATGAAAACATTGCTTATATTAAATTAGCTAAAAAAGAACTTGAAGAATGTAAGAAAAATTAATGAATAACTGGGATGAGTATGTAAAGAGTCTACCAGAAGACATCAATGATTTTGATTGGAGAACATTTCAATAAGAATATAGAGATTATTTAGATTTAGCTAAGTTTTTTCAACTAATGTCTGGAATAGGAGCATTTGTAGGATTTTATGTGAATGGAAAGTTAATTGACAAATTACATGAAACTGATGTGTCTGATTATAGATTGAAGATTAGGGAGCTTAAGTTATAAAAATTATAAGAGGCAAAATTAGTTATACAATATATCTATATATATTTAAATTTGCATTGATAAAAACAATTATGGATAAAAGGTAAAGCATGATAGAATCTAATGTAGAGGTTTGTATTTTAATGGAAAAATTTAGTTTTTAGTGTTTTAAGATACGAATTTAATTATGAAGAAGAGTAATTGGGAGGAATATTTTCATGTCAAATTTGCCAAAACAATTTGATAGCTTCAATGAGGCTAGACAAAAAGGATTTATAAATGCAAAAGAACTTAAGGAAAGTGGGAAAAAGATGGTTGGAGTTTTCTGTACGTTTACTCCAGTTGAAATTCCAATGGCAGCTGGAGCAACTGTAGTAGGAGTATGTGGTGTTAGTGAAGAGCCAATACCTGATGCAGAAAGGGTACTTCCAAGAAATCTTTGCCCTTTGATAAAATCAAGCTATGGGCATGCGATAACAGATACCTGTCCATATTTCTATTTTTCTGATTTATTAATAGGAGAAACTACCTGTGATGGCAAGAAAAAAATGTATGAAGAGCTTGCAAAAGTTAAGCCAACATATGTAATGCATTTGCCAAATACTTCAAAAGGTGAATTTGCCTATAAACTTTGGAAGGATGAAATGGTAAGATTAAAGGATGAGGTTGAGAAATCTTTAGGTGTGACTATAACTGAAGAGGATATAAGAGTTGCTATAAAAGATAAAAATGAAGAAAGAGAACTTTTAAAAGAGTTCTATGCACTTGGTAAATTACAACCATCTGCACTTACAGGTCTTGAGTTACATAATGTTTTATATCAAGCAGGTTTTAAATTTGACCGTGCAGAGCTTAAACATTCTTTAAGAAAAGTTATAGATGATATGAAAGAAAGATACAAAAAAGGCGAATGTCCAGTTAAAAAAGATAAACCAAGGATACTAATAACAGGTTCCCCTATTGGTGGAATAAGCGAAAAAATAGTTAAAACTTTAGAAGATGCGGGGGCATCAGTTGTGGCATATGAACTTTGTGGGGCTATTAGGTCGAATGATTTATTGGTTGATGAAGAAACAGAAGATGTGTATGATGCTCTTGCACAAAAGTATATAAATATAGGTTGTTCTTGTATGATGAATAATGATAATCGTATTGAATTATTAGATAGAATAATAGATGAATATGATGTAGATGCAGTAATAGATGTAGTTTTACAAGCCTGTCATACATTTAATATAGAAAGCTATAGAATAAAAGAGTTTGTCACAAAAGAAAAAAATAAACCATTTATGTCTCTTGAGACTGATTACTCAAAATCAGATACTGAACAATTGAGAACTAGATTTGAAGCATTTGTGGAGATGTTGTAGAGATAGATAAAAGTAGGAGGAACTATGTTTAGTATAGGAGTGGATTCAGGGTCAGTTGCAACAAAAGGTGTGCTATTTGATGGTGAAAAAATTGTTAAGAAATTAATTATACCAACTGGATGGAGCCCTAAAAGTACATCTAAACAGGTCTATGAGTTGCTAAGTAGTGAAATTGATAAAAAAAATATAAAAAAAGTAGTAGGTACAGGTTATGGAAGAGGAGTAATGGATTTTGCTGATAAGAAAGTAACAGAAATAACTTGTCATACTAGAGGCGTTTACTTTTTAAATAAGAGCATAAGGACTATTTTAGATGTAGGTGGTCAAGATAGTAAAGTTATAAATTTAGATAGAGATGGAAATGTATTTAATTTTATAATGAATGATAAATGTGCTGCAGGAACTGGTCGATTTTTAGAGATTACTTCTAACCTTTTAGGAAGTGATATAGAAAGTATTGATACATTAGCTAAAGGACATGAAGCAGTTAATATATCTAGTATGTGTACGGTTTTTGCTGAGTCTGAAATTGTAAGTCTTCTAGCTCAAAATATTTCTACTGGAGAGGTAGCAGCAGGGATACTTAAATCTATTGCAAATAAATCTACTTCGATGCTAGCAAGAGGTGAGGTAATAGATGAAGTTGCATTTACTGGAGGGCTTGCAAAAAGTAAAGAACTAGTAAAAATGATAGAAGAAATATTGGATAAAAAAATTTTTATTGCAGAAGATACTCAAATAATAGGAGCTTTAGGAGCTGCTGTAATAGGGTTTAGATAAAAATATATAAAAAATAAAATAAGAAACTGAATTTATCTTAAATAAATTCAGTTTTTTATTTTATTTTGTTTATTTTTAAAGGAAAACTTTGGTATAATTGATTTAAATGATTGTATATTTGTAAATACTTGATATTTAGCCATATATAACATTAAAATTTTAAAAATTAGCTCGTAGCAAGGGGGAGAAAATGTGAAAAAATTTACTTCAAAAAAAGTAGTAAGGTTTGTTGCACTATTTTTAATATCTATTTTAGTAATGTTAACAATTCCTGTATCAGCTGACAATAGCAATACATTGAATCAGATAAAAAGGGCAGAATACAGTGAAACTTATAAACAATATTTAAAGGATGTTAAAAATGGACGTACAGAAAAGTATAATGGGATTATACCAAATCCATATAAATTGGAAGGGACTCAAATTCAAAGTAAAGGAAGAACAGCTCCAATATCTTATGACCCTAGAAAATTAGGTCTTATGACATCAGTAAAAAATCAAGAAAATTTAGGAATATGCTGGGATTTTGCTGCAATGGCAACTTTAGAAAGTTTCTTGAAGTTAAATAATTATGGAGACTACGATTTATCAGAAGAACATTTAAGATGGTGGGCTTCAGATGGTGGATATGGATGGTCTGTAAATGACATGGATGGTGCTTTAAATTATGAAGCTATGGGATATTTAACATCTTGGTCAGGTCCTAAATTAGAAAAAGACATTCCATATAATGGTGAAGTATCTAAAGCACAAGGAGCTACAAAACCAACTAATATGGATACAGCACCAACTGTTTTTAATGTGACAGATGCTGTGTGTGTAAGTAATGATATGAATTCTACAAAAAATGCTATATTACAGTATGGAGCAGTAACATCTAGTTATTACGAAGATATTAAATATCAAAGTGAAGACCAAAATTCATATTATTGTCCAACAAAAAGTTTTAATACAAATCATGCTATTTCAATTGTAGGTTGGGATGATAACTATTCTAAAGACAATTTTAATACAAAGATTAAACCATCAAAAAATGGTGCTTGGCTAATAAAAAATAGCTGGGGAGATTATAATTCTGAAGATGGATATTTCTGGATATCTTATGAAGATAAGACACTTATGTCTGATATAGATAACTTTTCAATCAAAGGTGGTCAAAAACCAAATGATGATAAAAAGATGTATCAACATGACTATGCAAGTATTGTTCCTTTAGTCTCAAATAAGATAACAGCCGCAAATGTGTTTGATTTCAATAGAGGTGATGAGACTCTAAAATCTGTAATGTTTTTAACTGAAAGTATAGGTGCTAAATACGAAGTATATTATGCTCCAGTAGTAAATAGTATACCTCAAAAAAATAATATGAAAAAGTTAAAAGAAGGTACTGCCCAATATTCAGGTTACATAACAGTTCCAATTGGTTCTTTTGAGATACCAGAAGGAAAGGGAGCAATTGTAGTCAGTATAGAAGCAAAAAATGGAGAGTCAACTATAGGTTCTGAATCAAATGTACCAGGATATGATACATTTAAGGCTAAAGCTAATTTAGGTGAGAGTTATATTATAGATAGTACTGGAGAATTCTTTGATATAAACAGAGACAGCAACTTCTACCCATGTAACTTTACTATAAAAGCTGTTACAGAAAAGTCTTCTGGTGAGAGTATTCCAAATGAGTCTTTAATTGGTAGTGATAGATATGAAACTGCTATTAAGGTTAGTCAAAATGGTTTTAGTTTTTCAGAAAATGTAGTTTTAGTAAATGGTAATTCAATAGTAGATGCATTGGCAGCAACTCCTTTTACATCTGCTATAAATTCACCAATATTATTGACACAAAAAGAAGCTTTAAATTCAAAAACTAAAGCTGAAATACAGAGATTAGGTGCTAAAAAAGTATACTTAATAGGTGGAGAAAATTCCATAAGTAAAGAAACTGAACAGCAACTAAAAAATTTAAACATATCAACAGAGAGAATATCAGGAAGTGATAGATATAAGACAAGTTTATTATTAGCTCAAAAACTAAGTCACATAAAGAATGTATCTCAAATAGCAGTTGTAAATGGAGTGAAGGGATTAGCTGATGCAATTAGTGTAGGTGCAGCAGCAGCAGAAAATAATATACCAATTATACTTGCAAATGAAAAAAGTGAATTGCAAGGAGCTGATGAGTTTTTAAATTCATTAAACATAGAGAAATCTTATATCATTGGAGGAACAGCATCCATATCAAACAATCTAGAAAGTAAGTTGAAAAATCCAATTAGATTATCTGGTAGCAGTAGGGATGAAACTAACTCAAAGATAATAGATAATTTTTATAAAAAAGATACCTTAAAAAATGCATTTGTGGTTAAAAATGGAATTAAAAATCAAAATGATTTAATAGATGGATTGTCAGTTGGTCCTTTAGGAGCAAAAACTGGGTCACCAGTAATTTTAGTTGGTGATAAATTAGCCGATGGCCAAAAAGAAGTTCTTAAAAATAAGTCTTTAGAAAAAGTAACTCAAGTTGGTGGAGGAGCAAATCAAAATGCATTTAAAGAATTAGTAAAACTAAAAAGTGCTAAATAAGATGCTTAAATATTAGTATATACTAGTATGTATTAGTAACTTAACTAATCTCAATAAAAGCTGAAAATAATTACTTTAAATTATTGTTAAATAAGATAATCAATGATTGTAAAGTTTTGTTTTCAGCTTTAAATTTGTGTATATAAGTTTAAAAACATAAAAAAGGGTTACTTTATATAGAAAATCTTACATTTTATATATAAATAACCCATATTTAATTAACTTTTTATAGTGTTCTAATAGATATTATTGAGTTTAATGGTAAATATAATGTGTAAGTTTCATTTAAAGTTGGATTAGATTCGTCTATATATCTTGAGCAAAGTGTAATTGATAAGCTGTCTGCTTCTATAATTTCACCATATAGAGGGCAACTGCTAAAATAAGAATGTACTTCAACGTATTTGTTTAAGTTTTCTTGAACATAATCGTAAAAACGGTTTTTTGTAGTAGTAGCCATAAAATCAACTCCTTTGTTTTTTATTAAAAACGAAATATTTAAAAAGATGAATATGATTACCTCTATTAGAAACTAAGTTAAAAAATAAGCAAATAGATATGAAAATTAGAATAATATATTATTTATATTTTAATTATAACACTAGATAATAAAAAATGCTATAGAAAATTCAGAATTTTCGAAAGTTTTTAAGTTTATTTTTAAATATACTAATAAAATTATTGACATTAAACAAAAAAAGTAATATATTGACTATATAAAATGTTTTAGTCAAACTGGGGGGAGAAAAGATGCCTAAATCATATTCTGATAAAGAAAGAGAGTATATAATAAAAAGACTTAAAGAAGAAGCAAGATTGTGTATGGATAAATATGGTATTAGAAAGACTACTGTTGATGAGCTTGTAAAACGAGTAAAAATACCAAAAGGAACTTTTTATTTATTTTTTCAATCAAAAGAATTACTCTTTTTTAAGGTGTTGAGAGACATGCATGATTCTATACAGAAAGAACTTTTATATGAAATAGAGAGACTAGATGAAAGCATTACATGTGAACAATTGACAGATATACTTATGAAATTTTATAGGATGGTTGATAGTACTTCAATTTTAAACCTCATAGTAAATGGAGAATTTGAGATATTAGTTCGAAAGTTACCAGATTATATGATTGAAGAGCATTTTAAACATGATGATTTTGAAATTGAAGAGATTATATCTCGCATACCAAATGCAAAAAATAAAGATATAGAAAGCTTTAGTGGAGCGTTTAGAGCAGTTTTTCTTACTACGTTATATAAGCGTGAAGTTGGAAGGAATTGTTTTGAAGATGCTTTAAGATTAATGATAAATGGATTGGTTATACAACTTATGGAATAGAGTTCAAATTTTGTTTTCTAATAACTTTTAATAAAAATTATTAACAAACAAAAAAATTAACTTTTATTGACTATATGATTAAAATAGTCAATAAAATGAAAAGATGATATGAAATGGTTAAAATTGATAATTTATCATTTAGTTATACAGACAAAGGTTTTTTACAAAATATTAATTTTAAAGTAGGAAAAGGAGAAATAATAGGATTTTTAGGTCTATATAGTGCTAACTGGTACTAGCATAAAGGGGTGAGAGTAGCGACCATAGGCTACAAACAAAAACAGGTGGGGTGGCAACACTTAGTGGAGATACTCAAATATACTGTCTATTGTCGGGGTGTTTGTAGACTGTGTTAAATCACAAGTAGAGTATTTACTTGTACCAGTCCAACGTTGTGGGAACGTAACCCACCAATCCTATTGGGTTTGATATATGGAAAGTAACCACGGACAGTAGTTCGTGGGTAACTGTGTCCAATTACAAAGCCTTTAGGTTTGCATTAAAAAAACAAATAGTCAATAACAAAAATAAATAGGAATAACAAAATTCGACAAGCCCCTTCTGGCTTGGCATATTGAGAATGCGTTAGCAACAACTGAAAACCGTAGGTTGAAGGCGTTAGTAGCCGTTAGGCTTAATAAAAGGAAGGTGAAGATTATGAAAGATTTTTCAATTAAAAATACCATTAAAGAACAAAGAAAAGAAATTGTTAGATAGATATGTTGAAGGAGAATTGGAGATAAGAGAAATTCAAGATATAGTGCTTAATTTTTATAAGAGAATTATGGTGATGAAGAAGGTATTGAAAAAATGATGGATGAAATAATAGACCAAAATATAGATGCTTTGAAAAAATTATCTGAATGATATGAGGTGAACCAATGTACATTGTTGCAAAAGAAATTGACAAAGTAGGTTGCATTGCATCAGAGGTAGAAAGTGGAGAAAGGATAAGTGCATTGATTGAATATTTATCATTGACAATGCTTGATAAAGGAATTGAAATTATCGTTTTAGATAAGCCAAATATGTATGGAGAATATGATCCGTATAAGTTTTTAAGCGAAGTTGACTTTGTATGTAGTGTTTTATCAATGAAACATTAGTGGTCTAAATAGACCACTTTTGGTATGTAGGTTTTTAATGCCTCGCAGAGCTTACCACTTTGCCAACGTAGTGCAAAGTATAGTAAGTTAGTTAGACTTATATGTATAAATATGCTATTCTTGATTATTTATAATCAAGAATTTCTATAATATGGATATATCTATATTATAGAAGGTTTATTTGTATGTATAAGTCTTTTTTCTATAAAACTTTAAAAAGAGTATTAAAATTTTATGATATAGAAAGGAGTTTAAGAGTATGGCATTTTTTGTTTGTCATGTAGCAAAGTATTCTATAAACAATATAGTGGGTATTCAAAAACATAATCAAAGATAAAATAAATCTTATAGAAATAAAGATATTGATATAACAAAGAGTAGCAAAAATATAGATTTTGAAAACAAAGCTAGAATAAAATATTTAGAAAAAATAGAAGAAATTATAAAAGAAAGTAGGAAAAAAGGAAAAGTTATAAGAAAAGACGCAATATTAATGTGTGAGAGTGTAATTTCAGCAAGTCCAGAATTTTTTCTAGGTATAGATCATAAAGACAAAGAAAAATATTTTAAATACTCATATGAATTTTTGAAAGATAGATATGGTGAAAAAAATATAGTTTCTGCTACAGTACATTTTGATGAAACAACACCTCACATGCATTTTAATTTTGTTCCAATAACTTTTGATGGAAAATTAAGTGCAAAAGATATAGTAACAAGAATCGAATTAAAAAAGATACAAGATGAATTGCCTAGATTTTTACAATCAAAAGGATTTGATATAAAAAGAGGTCGTGAATATAGTGAAGCAAAGCACATGCAACCAGAAGATTATAAAAAACAACAAATTCAGGAACTTAAAGAATTAGAAAATAAATTAGAATATGTAAAAAAACTATTTAAAGACTTTGAGAAGCCTTTAAATAGTTTTAATTATAACCTGTAAATGTTAAAAAAAACCTTATAACAGGCAAAGAAACGGTATATAAGAATGATTATGACGAGATAATAGATATACTAAAAGGAACAATGAAAGAAAATCTAAAACTTAAAGAAAAGTTACATAATGAGCAGTTGAAAACAAGAAATTTAGAAGTTAAGTTAAATATAATAAATGAATATGAAATATTGACTTATGAAAAAGAAAAAAATTAAAATTGGAAAAGGAAGAATTTGAAGAACAAAAACAACTAATATCTGAACGTGAAAAAAATATTGAGAAAGTACTAGAAAATAAGAATAAAAATAACAAAAACATTCTTGATGAAAAGGAAATAGAGAGAAATGAGTTAGAAAAACAATATAAAAATTTATCAAGAAAATATAATCATTCAATCAAGAAATATGAAAAAGAGATTGAAGAACTTAGCAAAAATTGTATATATATCATTTTTAATAGGTCTAGTATCAAAGAGATATAAGAAAATGACACATATAGGTTTAAAGATGCTAATAATTTTATTAAAGAATTAAATAAACTTTGTTTCTATAGGAATGAAACAAGAGAATTAGGGTTTCAAATGTCATTTTAAACTAATGTAAAAGGTTTTTTTTGGAAAAGAATATTATTCTTGGACAATATAGAGATATAGACTTAAAGCGTGAAACTATCAATATAAACAAATCTATATACATTCTCAGATTTGGGGCTGTAAGTAAATTTGTTTTTACACAAATCTACTTACAGCCCCAAATCTTAATAATAAAGTAGTTTCTAAAGATTTATTTAAATAGTACAAGTAAAATATAGCAAAAAAGCAGTAGATTCAATTCTACTGCTTTTTTGCTATATTTTACTTGTATTTTTTCTAATAGCGGGAGAGGACAAGATACGTGTTAATATCCATTAGCTGATATATCTAAAATACTACCTTTCGGTAAATTACTAATATCATTTTGTATTTCATTAAGTTGTTTTTGTAGTAATTTAACATAATCATTAGAATTTATATCATTACTATTTTCTTCTAATTCACGATATCTGTCCATAATAGAACGTTCTAACTCAGCTATAGCTTTTCCATTTTCTTTAAAATTTTTCATATACCCTTCATTAGATTGAAGAATATGCTTAAATTCATGAGAACTATAGTCTTTTACGGTTGAGGTTTCAATAAGAGATTCATTATTATTGATATCTAAATCCAAAGTTTCTTTTTTATTATAATCCTCATAATTAGAGTTTTTCATTGTTGAGGTTTCAATAGAAGATTCATTATTACTAATAGAACTATAATCCTCATAGTTAAAATTATCGGAGTCTTGCTTATATTTATCAGCAAGTTCTCCATTTTGTTTTTTAAGATTTTCTATTTCACGATGTAGTGATTCTAATAGTGGATCATCTCCATTTTTTAAGTTTCTAATTTTCTCTAAAAGTTCATCTCTTTGATCAAATAAATTATTAACTATATCTGTAGCTTTATTTACAGGAGTGCTATTTTTTACCTGCAAAACAGATGTTTTAATAGAATTAATATTCGAATCTGATTTCTTCTTTGCCCCTATATTTATATTGTTATGAAAATACATATTTTTTTGTAAACTTATGCTATTCATAATTATTTCACCTCCTTCTTAAAATATATCGGCTATTAATTTAAAAAGTTTATCTCTGGGAATGGTTCTATTTCTCTGTCATAATAGAAATTTAATACACTTAAAAAGTCTATTGCTTTATTAGAATCTAAATCTAATATTAAGATATGCTCTCCATATTCATTAAAATCTTCAGTGTCTAATGCTCGAGGAGTCTTCTTACCAGTTATATCGTTAAAATATGAATAGTGACATGAAGGATATGAATGAAATTCAGATTCAAAGTAAGTAAATATTGTCCCTTTCTCTAGGTAAACCATTATAGCATTATCAGAACTAACATATTGTGATTTATAACTTATAGGAGCTGAGACTGATTTTATTTTGGCTGACGATATTTTATGATTTCTTGCTATGTAATTTCCATCCCATTTAAAATAGTAATTTCTTTCCCAATCTAAGTTAGAATTAGAATTATTAGGATTAAATAAAAGTTTACCTTGTGAATAAACATCTCCGTTACTGTATCCAAGAACTACATATTGTAAAGAATCTGATTGGTGCATTATACTAGTTGCATTTTCAGGGTTTTCAGCATTCATTCTAATAGTATAGTTATCTCCTACAGAATCTTGAGAAAATATACGTATCGCATAATCACCTGCAGGCAAACCACTTAAATTGAATTGCTGATTAGATGATACATATACGTTAGTTCCAGACCACGTACCAGTATTCCAGTCAACTATTCCAAGTTGAGCTATATAATTATCATTAATAGAATTCATTTTCATTAACATTGTTCTTGCTGAGTCTACATTAAAAAAATACATATCTTCTTTGTCTGAACTAATTAAAGAGTCAGTATGATTTAAAACCGAACCTTCTATCTGATAATTAGCTTTATTTTTTTTATATCAATTACTTCGCTATTATTAATTGATATATTTTTCTTAAAATCTGATAAAGATGAATTCAGATTACTAAAATCAAATTTGTTAGTCTTATCATTGATTAAAGATTCAATTTTAGATGATGTTTTTTAAATCATATTTTGCATTCTCATTTGCAAATGCAGAAGTCGGACCTATTATAGTTGCTAAACAAAGAGTTGTTGCTATAAATTTTTTTAATTTCGTATTTCAATATTCCCCTTTCTATATTTAATATAAGTATACATTTTCTTTGAGCTTTTCTCAACGTTATTTTATTGTATTTTACAAAAATATTTAAAATATCTGTAGGATTAAAAAGAGGGAGAACGACATACATGCGTAAAACGGACATAAGTTTTATGAATCAGTTAAGATAACTATATTTATTTCTCAAAAAACATAAACTTTGACAGTTAGAATATAGTTAATAACTTACAAATAAAAAAAGTCATCAACTGCAAATTGAGAACTTTTTCGTATATTAACTTCGGCTCTTTAACTCGATTGCAAAACGAATTGAAGTAGCCACAGGTAACTAACCGACCTAGAAGTTAAGGAATAATCCAATCGAAATATAACTGCAAATTATCTTATGAAAGTTGACCTCAACCGAAGTAATAAATTAAATTGCCATTTTGTTATTTCTAAAAGTATTGAAAATGCTATATTTCTTTAAAATATTCCCTAAATTTACGTTTAGGGATTAGTTAAACATATTTCAGCATTTTCAATACTTATAAAAATAAAATAGTACTAACTTAATAAGTTTAAGTTAGTAATATTTTTAATTTTTTATTATAATTTAGAGAAATAATTTAATATATTCGACCCTTAACTCTTATTTCTATTTTTTACTTTATTTTATTTAACCTAGTAAGTTTTAATAACTATAGTATCTATAATGCTAGTCCATAAGGTTCTTTTTTCTTGGTCACTTAAATCAAAGTATATTTCTTCGAAGTTAATTTATAAAAAACTTCTGATATTTTTTAAATTTATTATAGATTTTTTTCTTCACTATTATTATTTTCTAATTTAATTAACTGTGTATTAAGTTTTTGATACTTAAGCTTGTAATTTTCTTTATCTATTAAGTCGTCAAAATATAAATCTTGAAGTTTATTTATTTGTTTTTTTATCTTATTTTTAAGTTGATTATTTTTATTGTTATTAGATTCATATCCAAAAGCAATTTCTTCTAATTATCTCCTTACATTTTTCAATAAAAAATCTTCAAGTTTTTTTCTGATAATCTCCTTGTATTGTTACATTTTTTAGTAGTTTGAAATACATGACATCTATAATATTTATAGATTTTTTATCAGAGCTTAAACAATATGTACCGCTCATTTTAAAACCACATTTACATATCACATTTACGTTTTTCTAACGTTTCCATTATTTTATAGTAATTTTTGACACCAAGACTTAATCTGTCAATTTTAGTTATCATAACTAAATCTATTTTGTTGTTTTTCACATCTTCAATCATGCGTTGTAAATTAGGTATTTTTGAGTTTGTTGCAGAATAACCTTCATCTATGTATTTATCTAGTATAATAAAATTATTATATTTTGCGTATTGTTCTAAAGCTTCTGTCTGTGTTCTAATACTATCTCCATGCAATACTTGTTCTTCTTATTACTAACACGTATATAAAGAGCCACACGTTTTATTTTATCCATTGAAAACCCCCTCACAACGTATGCCTTGTGCCTAGTGTAAATTCATTAAGCACAATTAAATAGAATTAATTAATATTAAGTTTATTTTTCAAAGCTTCTTGCAATAACTGAGAAAAATTTATATTATTTTTTTCAGCTTCTTTATTTAGCCACGAAGGTATAGTTAAAGTTTTTTTAATTGACTTACTATCATATTCTTTTATTGTTTCTTTTAAACTAATTTTTACCAATATAGCAGTTTGATTTTCTTTAGTACTAATATTATTTAGTTGTGTAGGCTCTGGAATCTCTAAACCATCTGAATATAAGTCAAACAATTCTAACTTTAAAGCATCTTCTGCCATAAGAAAAGCTTCTTCTAAATTCTCACCACAAGTTATTATATTTGAAAAATCATAAAAATTAACTTCATAGTCACCTTTATCATGTTTTGCTATAACTGCTGGAAATATATATTCATTTTTATACATATTTTCACCGCCTTTATAAAATTAGTTACAAATATTAATTTTCTTCACAATAATCATGAGATTTTGCAAAACTTATAACATCCAATACTTTTTGTTCTATATTATAATATCTAGCTACGTTAAGTACCTCATTATAATGTTCTTTTTCATTCTCATTATAGAAAATGTAATAGTCTAGAGCTTCCTGAATAAAACTATACTCGCTATCATATCTTATCATATCACAAATTGTTCTTGCAGGATTTGTTATCCAAACACCTTTTCTAACTTCTTCTACATAAGATAAGTCTAAATTTTTAACAGGGGACACCGTAAAATAATCTGTATCAATTTCTTTATCTATAAAAGCAGATTGAGCTATTATATGAGTATCTGGAAAATTAGTTATTCCTAATAAGCTTCCTGCATATTCTCCGCATAGTAAAACATTATCAAAAGAGTTTCTTATTACTCCTGTAAAATCCACCTATCATCCCTCCAAACATAATTTTTATTTGATTTTGATGTTATAAATGTGTGTATTGGAATTATAAAGTTGCTTACTCTTTTATAAACAATTGTAAAATCAGGTTTAGATTCAATACCTCTTAACCTATTATACCCATATTCTAAAGTATTAAAGTTCTCTAATTGGAACATGGACATTTTTTCTGATATATTTTTATATTTATCTATGTACAATCTTACTAAATCATTGCTATTATATCCTTTTAAATAACTTAATGAGTATACATCAAACAAATCTTTCAACCTTATATTAATTTGTTTACTTTCACAAGCATGTATTTTATCAACTAATATTAGTTCTGGTGTATATCCATTAATTGTAACTAACCCACCCAATGAATATTTCTCTGAGTCTAAAGTAGACCACTTAAAGTTTATATCTATACTAAATCTAGTAATTAATTCCGCAGCTCTATAAACACCTACAGTCACACTTTCATTTTTAGTAGTTTCATTTATTGTTATTTCTTTTATAACTTTATACATTACTTTAAATCTACTGTACTTAGAGCAAGCTATTATATCTTTTTTGAAATTAAGCCATTTATTATAATCAGTTCCATGTATATTTATATCTTTTGTTAATCTTCTATTACCATAATTATATTTTTTAAATGCACATAATAATGTTATTCCGCCTTTAAAAATTATATCATTAAAACTATTGCTATGACTCATACAATAGATAAAGTCCTCTATATAATCTAGTGTGCTGTTATTATCATGAAAATTGTTACTATTACTCCACTTATTATTAATCAACAGTATCATTCCCTCCTCTCTTTAACTATATTTATATTATAATAAAAATATTAATACGTTTAAATACGTTTTAACAAGTAACTTTTTGAGAAAATCTTTTTCTTATTTCTTTTATTATAAACTCTAAAGTCTTATTTTCAATGGGTTTAAGAGTTTTGTTTGTTCTTAGATTTTCTATTTCTACGATATTTTTTCTTATGTCAATAAATGTAATTTTCATATTATAATCTTCTCCAAAAACTTTGATTAAATTTTTTTGGCTATCCCAATTATAATCATTATTACTTAGAAATAAGAATACATTTTCAAATGAAGGAAAATATTTTCTGTTTTTTAATGCCCAATCCAAAGGGTAGTCTTTGCAATTTGCTTCAAAATCAAAATCAATAGAATTAAGTAAAGTGTCATTATTGGATTCTTTGATAAAGGTATCGGAGTTTTGTAACTTTTTGAATATTTTTAAACATGTTTTTGCATCCTCTAAGGAATTATGATGATTAAATTCTATATTATATTTTTTTGCAAGAGTAGATAGTTTATAGTTTTCTAAATCAGGTAATAAATCCTTTGCTAACTTTAAAGTATCATAAGACATTTTATTAAATTTTTCAGCGAATTTAGGCATTTCCATATTATATCTTTCACATTCCTGTCTTATACAAGCTAATTCCATGCTTCTTAGATTGTGTGCTATTACTAATGTAGATGGAGTTATATATTCTTCAACAATACTCCAAGCTTCATCCCATTTAGGAGAGTTAGAAACATCTTCTGGAGTAATACCGTGTATTTTAATATTGGTCTTTGAAAAGTCTGAATTAGGGTTAACTAAGATTTCTTTTTCTATCAAAATCTCATTATCTTCTTCAACTACAAAGCCGATACTACAAACAGAGCATCTTTTTGAATTTGCAGTTTCAAAATCTATAGATAAGATTCTAGTATGGTTTTTGCTATCTATTTCAGCGATAGAAAGGTTTTCTTCCAAAAAAATATAGTTTTCCGTTTTATGTTCTAAACTATATTCGCTCATACTATATTCTAAATTGAAAAAATTATTATTATTGTAAAATTTAATTCTGTCATAAATATTTACAAAATGTTTTGTCATTACTTCATTTTTAGTTAAATTTGTATTCATGGCTTTATTAAAACCTTTTGTTATTGCAGTATGTAATACGTTTTTTGGAATATTCATTTTAGCATTAGAAAGCGTTAGAATTACTCCTTTTCTTGCTCCAGTAGATAAATGTACAATTAACATATTATTTTACCTCGACTTTATTATATATTTTGTTTACAAATAGTAACATATATATTTTACTTTTTTCATACTATACATGTCAAATGTAAACAAAGTATTATAGAAAAAGACGAATGATATATAAAAAACTAATTGAAATTTTTCTTATACTTCAAGTAATTTTTTATAAACTTATGGAACTGTTTTTTTTATTGAGTTTTCTAAGTTATCCATATAATATGGAAATTTAATTTTTTCTAGATAGTAATTTTGTATTAAAGCAATATTTTTATTAACTCCACATATATACATAATTTCATAAGGGTTTGCAATATCATAATATAATAGTATTATATCTGGGCATAACAAATACTGTGTAAAAACTTCTGCTTCTAATTCAAGCAATTTATTTCTAGAGTTTAATTTTACAATACTTGTTTTTTTAGTATGACCTAGTGCTATATGAGCTATTTCATGTGTAAGTGTCCAACGTACCGAATGAAAAAGCGAAACCTTGGCAGTCGTATTTTTCTATTATGAAATTAATATCTTTTTTTATTATTTTCGAAAATTCTATATATGTATAAACCTTGAAGTCACTACAATTATTGATGATTTCAAGAGGACAAATATAGTACTAATATATTATTACCATCAAGTGCGGGAAAATTTACATTACAAAAGATTATAATTGTCATGATAACTAATTATAAAGGAAGTGTACTTGTAAATGGTAAAATATCTGCATTAGACACACCACATAATCTTATTATGTCAAAAGGAGCTATTGAAGTCAGATATACTTATTTTGATAATGGAGAAAAAACTTCTGAGTGTTTTTTGAATAATACTAGTAATGATAAAAATTTGAATATGCTTATTGAGAAAAATAAACTTTTATCATTACATAGTAGTGAACCAACATTAAATGATATTTTTATTGAGATAACAGGGAGACATTTACAATGAGAATGAAAAATCTTATCTTAGGAGATATAAAGTTTCAATTTAAATATGGTTTTTATTTTTTATATCTTGTTTTAAGTATTACATATATTTGTATTATCAATCTGTTTTCAACTTTTATGAGAGAAAAAATAGCTTTTATTACACCTTTCATGTTCTTTTTGGCCTCTACAATGGTCATATTAGGAGAAATTGATGACAGTATTTCAAGATATTTAATAGTAAGCCCACTTGGCAAAACTGGTTGTTTTTTCACGACTTGGAATACCAGCTATTTTAGCATTTATTATTACAATAATTCTACTGATATTTTTTTCTCTAACTAAAATTCCTTTCTTGTTAAACTTATCAATTTCTTTATTAGTTTTGTTACAAGGAATTATTGTATCAATATTAGTGATTTCTTTATCATCAAATAAACTAGAAGGAATGGTGATTACGAAATTATCAGGTGTTTTTATGATGGGTATTTTAGCACCATTTTTTATTTTAAATAAAGCGCAATATATTCTGTTTTTTTACCAACTTTTTGGCTATCAAAGGCAATTAAGGAAAATAATTATATATATGTTTATTTCAATTGTTATAATCATTAATATGGATTTTACTATTATTTAAAAAGTTTAGTGAAAAAATAGTTAAATGAGATAATTTATTGAATAAATGTAAGGTTAACTTGACAGTAATGTTGAAAAATGTTACATTTAAAATGTAAGGTTAACATTACATGAATGGAGTATATATGAAAAATAAAATAAAGATATTAAGAGAAACATTAGGATTGACACAAGAACAACTAGGAAGGTTAGTTGGGACATCTAGACAGGCTATAAATGCTATAGAAACTGGTAAAAATGAACCTTCAATATGGTTGGCATATGATATTTCAAGAGTTTTTAATGAACCAATTGAAAGCGTATTCTTATTTGAAGAAAGTGAAAGAAAATCAAGAGCACAGATAAGTAGGGGGGAATATTATGGCTCTAAGAGAGATTAGAAGATTTGATGATGAAATTTTAAGAAAAAAGAGTAAGCATGTAGAAAACGTAGATAATAAGATAAGAGAGATATTAAATGACATGGCAGAGACTATGTATAATACTCCAAATGGAGGCGGATTAGCTGCATGCCAAGTAGGAGTATTAAAGCGATTAGTTGTTATAGATTTAGGAGACGGTCTTATTAAGCTTGTTAATCCGGAAATTATTAAAGAAGAAGGAGAACAAATTGTTGTTGAAGGATGTTTAAGTTTTCCTGAAACATGGGGAAAATTAAAAAGACCAAAAAAAGTTACAGTACAAGCTTTAAATGAGTATGGTGAGAAAATAGAGATTAAAGGCTCAGGTCTTATGGCAAAATGCCTTTGTCATGAGATAGACCATTTAAATGGTATAGTTTTTACAGATAAAATTATTGAACATGTAAAATTGTAAGGTAGATTGGGTATTGAATTTAAAATATTTTATAGTTAGGAGTTAAATTATGAGATTATGGCATAAGGATTTAATTGATGTATTACCTAAAAATCAATTAGTAAGTCAGTGGAGAGAACTACTTGCTATAAAAGGTTCTATAGATAAAAAAGGTACTCCAAACCATCTATTAGTAAATAAAGTGTTGAATTATAGTATAGATGAATTTAAATTTTATACAAAAACTATACATGATGAAATGTTAAAAAGAAATTATAAGCCTAATGAACTTAAATATACAAGTATATTAAAATGGAAAAATAGCAGTTTTTCAAATGACATATCTAATGGGAATAGTTTAAATTTAGAAAATTTATATAATGGTTGGCATAATAGAACATATTTAAAACAGTGCTTATATAATTTAGAAGAAAAAGCAACATGTGGAGGAATACCCATGAATGAATGGAATATATTACTTTGTAAATATGGTAAGGAGTATGAATTGTGGTCTGGAAATATTTTGCTTTAATTACTGTAGATTAACATCGTGATATTATTATATATAAAGAGGTGATTATTTGTATAAGAAAGTAAAATATATTCCAATAGATTGTGAAATAGCTTGTAATAAATTAAAAAGGAGTATGCCATATAAATGGGATTTAAATATTTATCGTGGATGTGAGCATGGATGTAAATACTGCTATGCTATTTATTCTCATAAGTACATCAATTCCAATAATTATTTTGAAGAGATTTATGTAAAAACAAATATAGTAGAAAAACTTGAGAGACAACTTAAAAGTAGTAAATGGAAGAGAGAAGTAATCAATATAGGAGGAGTTACAGATAGTTATCAACCAATAGAATCTGATTATAAAATTATGCCAGAAATATTAAATCTACTGATAAAGTATAAGACACCAGCTATTATTTCTACAAAATCAGATTTAATCTTAAGAGATTATGATTTAATTGATAAGCTATCTAGGATTACATATGTCAATGTAGCATCTACAATTACAACAGTAAATGAAGATATACAAAGGCTTATTGAGCCAAATGGTGTGGATTCAATGAGACGATTTAAAATGTTAAAAGAATTTAGAAAAACTAACGCATCAGTTGGGCTACATATTATGCCAATTATACCATATATTACAGATGATTTTGATAATATAAATTTACTATTTAGACATGCAAAAGAATGTAATGTACATTATGTTTTGCCTGGGACTTTATATTTAAGAGGTATAACTAGAGGTGTTTTTTTTGACTTTGTTAAAAAAGAGTTCCCTGAATTATTTGACAGGCTATCAATACTATATAGTGCAGGTTCACCTAATAGGGAGTATAAAAATCAATTATATAAAATGGTTAATGAGCTTAGACATAAATATTCTCTATCAAGTAGTTACTCTAAGGTAATGAAGGAAAAGTTAAAAAACTCAGGAGAATTACAAATGTCTTTTTTTGATTAGTTTTAGATAAAAAAATTTTCACTATAAGGTGAAGCATATTCTGATGATAGTATGACTATGGGATTAGTTTTACAAAAATAATAAATACTTTTAAAGGAATAAATAAAAACTTGAAACCTATAATAATAAAATAACATAAGAAAAGCTTACATATTGAAAAATACAAACTTTTATGTTTGTTTTAATACATTACAAATTTGATTATATAAAAATCAATGTTTGAATAGTTATTTCTATGTGAAATTTATCTAGAGTATATTTTTCTAAACAATCAATGTTATTAAAATTAATATGTAGTTAAAAATGTGTAGCTAAAAAGGATGTGATATTAATGTTAGAGGCTCAAGGAAAATGTAATAAAGCAAAGATATCTACAGATAATGTAGATAGCACAACAATAAGTCAGATAATAGAATTACGTAATCAAGAATTTACAACAAAGTCTAAGATAAGAATAATGCCAGATTGTCATGCAGGTGCTGGATACGTAATAGGTACTGTCATGACAATACAAGATAAAATTGTTCCAAATCTTGTTGGAGTCGATATAGGATGTGGTGTTTTATGTGCAAACTTAGGCAAAATTGATTTAGATTAAAAAAAATAGATGATTTTATAAGAGAAAAAATACCTCATGGATTTAATATAAATAAACACAGTAAGGCAAATTATAAAAAAGAAATAGAATCATTGTACTGCATAAAAGGTATAGTAAAAGCAACTGAAGAATATAATCGAGCAATTTGAAGTCTTGTAGGAGGGAATCATTTCATTGAATTAGATGAAGATGATGAAAAAAATAAATATTTAATAATACACTCAGGTAGTAGAAATCTTGGAAATAGAGTGGCTAAATACTATCAGAAGAAAGCTTATGACTATTATATTAGAACTAACAATGAATTTGAAGAAGATAGTAAAAAATTCATAGAAAAGTATAAAAAGGAAAATAGAGAAGATGAGATTCAAGATGCATTGATAAAGCTTAAAGAAGAACATAACTTTATTCCTAAAATAGCAAAAGATTTATGTTATTTAGAAGGCAAACTAATGGAAGACTATCTTCATGATATGAATATTATACAAAAATATGCTGAATTAAATAGAGATATAATGGCTAAGAGGATAATTGAAGATTGTATAGGTCTTAAATTTAATGATTTAGAACATTTTCAAACTATACATAATTATATAGAAATTGAAAATCGGATATTAAGAAAAGGAGCTATAGCAGCATATGAAGGTAGAAAGTTATTAATTCCTATAAATATGAGAGATGGTGTTATATTGGGAGTAGGTAAAGGCACTTTAGATTGGATTAACTCTGCACCTCATGATGCTGGACGTATACTTTCAAGAGGGGAAGCTAAAAGAAGTATAAATATGAAAGATTATAAAGATTCTATGAAAAATATATTTACAACAAGTGTAAATATTAATACGATTGATGAAGCACCTCAAGCATACAAACCAATTGATGAGATTATTGAAAATATAAGAGATACAGTTGACATAATTAAAATATTGAAACCTATTTATAATTTAAAATCAAATTAATAATAATTAATATTAAAATTAAAATAATATTAAAATATCAATGTTATCAAGGGTACAACATAAGAAGTACTATAAAAATAGTACTTCTTACTTATAGATATTAGACAATAAGAAGCTTTTTATTATATTAGGCATATAGGTAAATTTTAAACATTTTTTTAGGGAACTTGACAATTGAGAAACAAGGGTATAATATGTGATGAATTTACTAAATTTGTAATTAGGATATATGATGGAATTGCCATTAATAGTCTTACTTTAAAAAAATATATGTTTAAGGAAATATAGTTTACTAATATTATTAGAGTCTATTTTAAAATAGTAAAGAAAAGAATTAGACAAGCAACCGGTGAATTGAATTGATTAGGTAAGTTGTTGAATTAAGTATAATTAAAAAATATAATATTATAATCTATAAAGATAAAAACATAGTCTGGTTGGTAGCCCAGACTCAGCAAGAGCTGTTAGTAACCTGCCTCCTTGGTTGTCCGTTCTTTAGAAAGTAATTAAATAGGAGGAACTAGCAATGGAAAAAATCAGTGGAAAATTGACAGTCTTATTTGAAAATCCATTTTGGATAGGCGTATTTGAAAGACAAGATGGTAAAAAATATGAAGCATGTAGTGTAGTTTTTGGGGCAGAACCTAAAGAGGTAGAAGTATATGAATTTATACTTGAAAGATTTTTCTCATTAAATTTTAGTAGTGTTAAGTTGGAAAAAATGTGACCAAAGACAACACTGGATACAAAAGAATGCAGAGAAAAGTAAAAGAAAGACTATTTAATTTGAAACAAGAAAAGAGAAAATCTAAACATAAAGGTCATTAATTATAATTATGTATCTTTTTAATAATTGATAGAAAAAAGGTGTATAAAATTAAAAATTTTATACACCTCAATTTATTGAAGAAATAAATTTTTATATTTCAATTACTTTAAAATATAAAAATATACTAATAATAATTGTAGAAATATTATAAATGGTATACCAAATGTAAATTTAATATGTTTAGTTTTATGTCTGAAAGAATACATTCCAATTATAGAACCTAAACTGCCTCCAATTACTGCTACAGATATAAGGGTGGCTTCTTTTACTCTCCATTTATTTTTAATTGCTCTTTTTTTATCTATGTACATTGAAAAGAAAGCAATAAAATTAATCACTATAAAATATATTAAAATAAAGTTTTTCACAATCTTGCCTCCATACAAATATATTATACATTATAAAGCAAGATATTTATTTTTAAAAGTTAAATTTGTAAGTAGTACATATAAAATATTTTATAAGATTTAGTATAATATAAATTGGAAAATTTAAAAAAATTAAACAATTACTAAATAGGGGGTATATTTATAAGACACAAAGTGATAAAATTTATTTAGAAAATAATGTAAAATAACAGGAGGATAAGACAAAATGAAATTTATAGTAGAAAAAGAAGTCTTTGATAAATTAGAAAATGTATGCTTTGGTGTAGTAGTAGCAAAAGGAATAGATAACACTAAAGAAATCGAAAGAATAAGCAATCTTTTAGATATAAGTATAGATAGAGTAGAAGATTACTTCAAAGATAAAAAAGTAAAGGAATCAGAAGAAATTATACCATATAGAGAGGCATTTAGAAGTTTAGGTATGAATCCTAATAAATTTATGAGTTCAATAGAAGCAATGGCAACAAGGGTTGCTAAAAATAAGAAACTTCCTCATATAAATCCTATCGTGGATTTAGGAAACTCTATTTCTTTAAAATATTTACTTCCAATGGGTGCTCATGATATGGATTTTAGAAATGATGATGTATATGTTAGATTTTCTAAAAAAGGGGATAAATTTGTGCCATTTGGAGAAACTGATGTTGAGTTAATGGAAGAAGGAGAATTAATTTATTCAGTTGGAGATATGGTAAAAACTAGAAGATGGATATGGAGACAAGGAGAGGAAGGAAAGATTACTAATAGCTCAAAAAATATATTTTTCCCTATAGATGGTTTTACTGATGCTAACTTAGATAAGGTAATGAGTGCAAGAGAAGAACTAGCAAAACTGTTAAAGGAAATCTTTAACTGCGAAATTAAATTAGGTTTTGTAGATAAAGATAACCCAGAAATGGAAATATAATAAGGCATGTTGAATATTTGTTAAGATATTATATTTACTTAATGGTATTAAAAAAAGAAAGGTCGTAGCAAATTTGAAAAAAACTATAATAAAGAATGTAAATCCAATGATTGAAAATAAGTTTATAGGACTTTTTGAAATTGAGTATAAAAACAAATTAGATGAAGATAAAGTCTGGATGGTAGCATCAAGAAAAAATAGTGAGCAATTAAAAAGTATTTACTTGAAGAATGAAGAAGATAGTGTAGATGCAGTTGTGATAGTTGGACTTCATAAAAGTAGTAAAAAATTGATTTTAATAAGACAATTTAGAGTACCTATTAATGATTATATATATGAATTACCAGCAGGTCTTGTTGATGAAGGAGAATCTATAGATATTTCTGTTGAAAGAGAACTTAGAGAAGAAACAGGACTTACTCTTTTAGAAATTAAAAAAAATAAAAGTAGCGATAAGGTATATTTATCTCCTGGAATGAGTGATGAATCTGTTGCTTTTGTTTACTGTATATGTGATGGTGATATAACAGATGAATTTTTAGAACCAGATGAAGAGATTGAAGCTATCTTGGTTTCACAAGAAGAAGCAAAAGAGATTTTACAGAGTAATCATAAGATAGATATAAAAACATTTTTAATTTTACAGATGTTTGTGAACTTAGGAATTAAATTATTTGAATAGATATATATAAAAGAGATTATATAGAGGAGTAAAATGATAAGGTTTATTTTACTTGTATAAATTATAATCTCTTTTTTTATACAGTAAAGTATAATTTTCTGTATTTTTAAATAAGTGACCTTACTCTTAGTTTTTGCACCTCAAAGATTTTCCACTAAAATAAATCAATCAAACTATTATTGGTAAAATAGGAGAAGAGCTTGTCACAATACATGCCCATAAATCCAAAGTTAAGTATAAATGCTAATAGCCAATGCAATTTTTTTATAATTTATAAAATATATTTTTAAGTTTTCAATTAGTAACAGTTCTAGGAGTCAATTAACAACAAGGTAATAAAAATTTATATATTGATATATAAATAATAATTATAGTAAATTTTAAAAATCTATGTATTTTTTGAACTAAATAATAATTTATTTTATTTTTATTATTTTAAATTAGAGGAGATTCTTGAAGGTATCATATTTTTAAGAATAGGTCTAGTTTAAAAATTCAAAAAAAGATGGCAAAATATGTCCCAAGGGACATTGAGCAAAATAAATGACTTCAGCTTCTTTATACTAAAAAGTGTACACTAAATAGGGGTTTAAATAGATAAAAATGATATACTATTTATCTTTTGATAATAAAAAAACATAGAATTCAAGTATTTAATCAAGAAAAAGTATTGAACAAATGATTTATTTAGTGTACAATAATCATGTAAAAACATAGTAATGGAGGGAGACATTTCATAATGAAAATTAAGGTAGGAATGAACGGATTTGGAAGAATAGGAAGAGCTGTATTAAGAATAGCTCAAGAAGAATTAGGAGATAATATAGAAATTGTAGCCATAAATGCAAGAGCAACAACAGAATCTTTGGCACATTTATTTACATATGATTCATGCTATGGAACTTTTAGAGGTGAAGTAGAAGCAAAAGATGAAGACACACTAGTAGTAAACTCTAAAGAAATAAAAATATTAAGATATAATGACCCAGAAGAATTACCATGGAAGGAACTTGGAGTTGATATAGTAATAGAATCGACAGGATTATTTACACAAAGAGAAAAGGCAGAAAAACATATTAAAGCAGGAGCAAAAAAAGTAATTATAACGGCTCCAGGAAAAAACGAAGATATAACTATAGTTATCGGAGTTAATGAGGAAAAATATGATAATGAAAAGCACAATATAATTTCAAATGCATCTTGTACTACAAATTGTCTAGCTCCTTTTGCTAAAGTATTGGACGAAAAATTTGGTATAGTAAAGGGACTAATGACTACAGTACATTCATATACTAACGATCAAAGAATATTAGATAAGAGCCATAAAGACTTAAGAAGAGCAAGAGCGGCGGCTGAATCTATAATACCTACCACTACAGGAGCAGCAAAAGCTGTGTCAAGAGTATTACCACAATTAGAAGGAAAATTAAATGGTTTTTCGCTTAGAGTGCCAACACCAACAGTTTCACTTGTTGATTTAGTGTGTGAACTTAAAGAAAACGTTACATCCGAGCAAGTGAACTCTGTGTTAAAAGATGCTGCTGAAGGAGAATTAAAAGGCGTTTTGGGATATTGTGACAAGCCACTTGTTTCTATAGACTATAAAGGAGATTCAAGGTCATCTATTATAGATGCTCTATCCACAATGGTTATAGAAGACAATATGGTTAAAGTAGTTTCATGGTATGATAATGAATGGGGATATTCTTCAAGAACTGTTGATTTAGTAAAATATATAGCTGGGAAATTAAAATAATGCATAACTCTTAAAAAAGTTTTGAAAAAAATTCTATAAAACTAAAAAAAGATTATGAAAAATATTGAAGGAAAAATTTTTTCATAATCTTTTTTCTTTTATGTGAAAGATAAAAGTTACAACTTATATTTGTATATTAGGTCGTTAGAGGGGTTTGTATGGATTTAGTAAGGAATCATACTTTTCATAAAATGAAAGATAAGATGTCGAAAACTTGCATAAATCTGAAAAATTTTTATTATTAAAATACTGATTTTTATTTTAAATATGATAAAAAAATGACAAATAAAGTTGCAAATAGTAATATTTATAAGTATAATTAAAAAAGAGAAAAGGTTTTGTTAAACTTTATAACAAAAGAAAAAGAAGGGATGATTCAAAATGGAGAAGTTAACAGACAGGAGACAGGTTAAGGCAGTAAGCATGGAAACCTTCATTTTCCTAATATTACTAGTAGTTGGCTTTGGATATGTTGGTAGTATTATGGGTGCAGGAATGATGTTCAAAGTAATAATGAGTACAGCACATGCTTTACTATTAGAGACAGTTTTCTTAATTATGGCTATGGCAGTTCTTGCAGGCGCATTAAGTGCACTACTTTCAGAGTTTGGAGTAATAGCATTAATTAATAAAATTTTCGCTGTATTTATGAAGCCTTTATATGGACTACCTGGTGCTAGTATAGCAGGAGCTATAACAACTTATTTATCAGATAATCCAGCTATTATACCTTTTGCTAAAGATAAAACATTCACACAGTATTTTAAAAAATACCAAGTTCCAGCATTATGTAATTTAGGAACAGCTTTTGGTATGGGACTTATCTTAACAACATTTATGATTTCTCAAGGAACAGAATATGTACTTCCAGCATTAATTGGTAATTTAGGTGCAGTTATAGGTAGTGTCGTAAGTGTTAGAATAATGTTGACATTTACTAAAAAGTTTTATAAATACAATCCAGAGGAAGATAAAAAAACAGGAATATTAGAGAAAAAGGATGAGTTTAGAGAAATCAGAGAAGGAAATGTATTCCAGAGAGCTTTAGATGCAATTCTTGAAGGTGGTAAAATGGGAGTAGACATGGGAATGGCTATAATCCCTGGAGTCCTAGTAGTATGCACATTGGTGATGTTATTAACTTTTGGACCATCTACAGACCCTGTTACAGGTCAAGATGTTTATACAGGAGTCGCATATGAAGGAATAAAATTACTTCCAGTAATTGGAGATAAACTTGGATTTATATTAGAACCATTATTCGGGTTTACATCACCAGAGGCAATAGCATTCCCTATAACTTCATTAGGAGCTGTTGGTGCAGCAATGTCTCTAGTTCCAGAGTTTATAAAGTCAGGAGCTGTAACTCCTAATGATATAGCAGTATTTACAGCCATGGGGATGTGTTGGAGTGGATATTTAAGTACACACATTGGTATGATGGATGCATTAAATGCTAGTCAATTGTCAGGTAAAGCTATTCTTTCTCATACAATAGGTGGTTTATGTGCAGGAGCAGCAGCTCACTTTATATTTATGCTCGTAGGATAAATGTAATAAGTATAACTAACTAAAATAAAAAATAACATAAAAAAAATGGTTGTTGATGTACAATAAGAAGTTGTACACCAACAACCATTTTTTTCTGATTAAAGATAATTTATAATACATAAACATTAAGTGGATATTAGAATTAAGTTATATTTATGTAAAAAGTAACAAAAATCTGTAGAAATTTATGACAAAATTTAGTACACTAACTATATGTTCTTATTTAAAATTTGAGGTTAGAATTAGAAATTACCTAGTAGAGTAAGATTTGATTAATAAAAGAATCATAAAATAAAAATATTAGTCATAAAGATTATAAATAACTTACTTAAAATAAAGCCATAGAACTTACAAAAATTAAAAAAGCATATAAATATGGAGGGATACAATGGATGAATTATTTCATATAGGAATTGATGTAGGTTCTACAACGGTGAAGGTTGTGGTACTTAATAATAGTAATAATATAATTCATAAAGAATATAGAAGACATTATTCTGATGTGAAAAAATCAGTTAAAGAAGTACTAAATGGTATATATGAAAAGTTGGGAAACATAAATACTACTATTATAATAACTGGTTCAGGTGGAATTGGAATATCAAAAAAATTAGGAATAAAATTTGTTCAGGAAGTTATATCTAGTACAAAAGCAATAGAGTATTTCTATCCTGAAACTGATGTTGTCATAGAACTTGGAGGTGAAGATGCAAAAATAACATATCTAAGTGGAGGAATAGATCAAAGAATGAATGGTATATGTGCAGGTGGCACTGGAGCATTCATAGACCAAATGGCATCACTTTTAAAGACAGATGCCAGTGGGTTAAATGAGCTTGCTAAAGGGTATAATGTTATATATCCAATAGCTTCAAGATGTGGTGTTTTTGCTAAAACAGATATTCAACCTCTTATAAATGATGGTGCTAAACAGACTGATATAGCAATGAGTATTTTCAATGCAGTTGTCGTACAAACTGTAAGTGTTCTTTCTTGTGGAAGAAAAATAGAAGGAAATGTTGCATTTTTAGGTGGTCCATTGTACTTTCTATCTGAACTTAGAGAAGCATTCAAAAAAGTCTTGGATTTAAAAGATGAAAACATAATTTTCCCAGAAAATGCACAACTTTATATTGCTATTGGAGCAGGATTATTATCAGTAGATGAAGATAGTACAGAACTAAAATCTCTGATAGAAAAATTGGATAGTATAAAGAATATTGAAGATGGCGAAGTAAATTTATTAGAACCTTTATTTAAAGATAAAAATGAGTATGAAGAATTTTCAAGAAGACATGAAAAAGAAAAAATAAATTATGTGGATATAAATTCAATTAAAAGTAATTGTTATTTAGGAATTGATGCAGGTTCAACTACAACTAAAGCAGCACTCATTGATGAAGATGGAAGACTTGTATATTCTTATTATAATAGCAATGAAGGAAACCCATTAAAAACAACTATCAAAGTTATAAATGAAATATATGATATATTGCCAAAAGACATTAAAATATTGAGTTCAACCGTAACTGGATATGGAGAAGGTCTTATCAAGAAAGCTCTTAAAATTGATAATGGAGAGATAGAAACTATAGCACATTACAAGGCTGCTAAATTTTTCAATAAAGATGTAGATTTTATACTTGATATTGGTGGTCAAGATATGAAGTGCCTAAAAATAAAGGATGGAGTAATTGACAATATAATATTAAATGAGGCTTGTTCATCAGGTTGTGGTTCATTTTTAGAGACATTTGCGAGTTCTCTGTCTATGACAATAGAAGAGTTTGCACATGAAGGGATTTATTCTCAAAATCCTGTAGATTTAGGCTCAAGATGTACTGTATTTATGAATTCTAGAGTAAAACAATCTCAAAAAGAAGGCGCAAGTGTTGGAGATATATCAGCAGGGCTATCTTATTCAGTAATAAAAAATGCTTTATTTAAAGTAATAAAGATTAGAGATTTAAATGAGATTGGTAATAATATTGTTGTACAGGGTGGAACCTTTTATAATGATTTAGTGCTTAGAAGCTTTGAAAAACTAATTGGAAAAAATGTAATTAGACCTAATATTTCAGGAATTATGGGGGCTTTTGGTTCAGCACTTATAGCAAAAGAAAAGTATGAAAGCGGATATCAAACATCTCTATTATCTAAGGAAGAATTGAATAATATCAAACTAGAAGCAAGTGTAACTAGATGTAAAGGATGCTCAAATCATTGCCTTCTTACCATAAATAAGTTTTCTGATAATGAAATTTTTATTTCAGGGAATAGATGTGAAAAGGGTGAAGCTATTTACGGCGATAAAAAAATAGGACTAGAAAAGAAAAAAAACATAAATTTATTTAAGTACAAGTACGATAGGATTTTTAGATACAAACCATTGAAAAAAGAAGAAGCAAAAAACGGGGAAATAGGGATACCAAGAGTATTAAATATGTATGAGGATTATCCATTTTGGTTTACTTTTTTCAATGATATGGGTTTTAGAGTTGTACTTTCAGATAGGTCATCAAAACGATTATATGAAACTGGTATAACTAGTATTGCATCTGAAACAGTTTGTTATCCAGGAAAATTAGTTCATGGACATATAGAAAATTTAATTGAAAAAGGGATAAAAACTATATTTTACCCAAGTGTAATAAATGAAAATAAAGAGGATTCAAATGCAGATAATTATTATAATTGTCCTGTCGTAATATCGTATTCTGAAGTAATAAAAAACAATGTAGAGAATATAAGAAATAAGAACATAAACTACATAAATCCATTTATAAGTCTAAATGATAAGGAAAAATTGAAAAAGAGACTCTATGATGAGTTATCAAGACATTTTTCTAGTATAAAAATAACTAAAGAAGAAATTAATCATGCAGTTGATAAAGCTACTGATGAGCAAAATTCATTTAAAATGGAGATACAGGCAGTAGGTGAAAGAGCACTTAAAGAAATAAAAGAAAGAAATATGAAGGGGATTGTGTTATGTGGGAGACCCTATCATATAGACCCAGAAATAAATCATGGAATGCCAGAGCTTATAAATTCTTTAGATATGGCAGTGCTTACTGAAGATTCTATATGCCATTTAGCTAATATACAAAGACCACTTAGAGTTGTAGACCAATGGGTATATCATTCAAGATTGTATAAAGCAGCTAGCTTTGTAAGAGATAAAAATTATTTGGAATTGGTTCAACTTAATTCATTTGGCTGTGGCTTAGATGCAGTAACTACAGATCAGGTTCAAGAAATACTTAATGAAAAATCGAAGATATATACTATTATAAAGATTGATGAAGGCAATAATTTAGGTGCAGCTAAGATAAGGATGAGGTCTTTAAAAGCAGCTATGTTTGAAAGAGAAAATAAAAATATAGATGTAAAAAATATAAATGTAAATAGGATACAGTATGCTAAAAATAATCGAATAACGAACAAACATACTATATTAGCACCACAAATGTCTCCAATACATTTTCAATTCCTTGAAAAAGCTGTGAACTTAAGCGGTTATAATATAGAGGTTCTAAAAGATACAGATAGTAGTGTAATTGAAGAAGGATTAAGATATGTAAATAATGATGCCTGCTATCCAGCTATAATAGTTGTAGGTCAGCTAATAACAGCATTAAAATCTGGTAAATATGATTTAAATAATACTTCTGTTGCTATAACTCAGACTGGTGGAGGTTGTAGAGCTACAAATTATATTGGATTCCTAAGAAAGGCTATGTATGATGCTGGATTTAAAGATATTCCTGTCATTGCACTTAGTGTAAATGGAATAGAAGATAGTGGTATAATGGATAATATATCACTAAAATTAATCAATAGACTTTTTATGTCTGTTGTATATGGTGATTTGTTGATGAAAGTACTCTATAGGGTAAGACCATATGAAAAAGTTACTGGAAGTGCAAATGCTCTATATGAAAAATGGGTTGATATATGTAAAACTTCTCTTGTTAAGGCAAAGATTTCTGTATTTACTAAAAATGTAAAAGATATAGTAAAGGAATTTGATAATTTAGATATATTAGATGTGAAAAAACCAAAAGTAGGCTTGGTTGGAGAAATATTGGTGAAATTCCATCCAATTGCAAATAATAATCTAGTAGATATATTAGAGCGAGAAGGTGCTGAAGCAGTCGTACCAGACCTTGCAAATTTCTTCTTAAGCTGTGCTTTCAATACTATATATAAACACACTCATTTAGAAGGAAGTAGAAAGAGTAGAATGATAGGAGAAGCATTTATATACATAACTGGAATATATCAAAAAGTGTACAAAAAAGCGCTTGATAAGAGTGAGAGATTTTATGCTCCAGGTAACATAAAAAATGTTGCAAAAAGTACAGAACCAGTAGTGTCATTAGGTAACCAAACTGGAGAAGGTTGGCTTTTAACAGGTGAGATGGTTGAATTATTAAATGAAGGTGTAGAAAATATTATTTGTATGCAACCTTTTGGATGTTTACCTAATCATATAATTGGTAAGGGTTCTATAAAAGAATTAAAGAGATTATATAAAAATGCAAATATAATACCTATTGATTATGACCCTTCTGCAAGTGAGGTAAATCAGCTTAACAGGATAAAACTTATGCTCTCTAAGGCTTTTAAAAATATTTAAGATTGATATTTTGATATGTTAAAAGTTAGTGAATTTAAAAATATATTCTATGTTAAATATTTATAAAAAAAGAGTTATCCTACCTTTTAGGGTAACTCTTTATTAATTAAAAAATTATATGTATACTGGTATTAAAGGAGGGAAGTAATATGAATTTAGTATATGATGTTTACCAATCAAAAATAGGAAATTTGTACATATTGAGTGAAGATGGTTTTATAGTTAGTGTAGATATAGGAGATGAAAAATTTAATAAGTTAAAAAACGAATATATTGAAAAAGGAATTGATATAAAGAAAAGCACAGAAGATTTAAAAGAAGCAATAAGTCAGATAGATGATTACTTCAATGGGAAAAGAAAGGTTTTTGATTTAAATATTCGTATTGAAGGGACTGAATTCCAAAAGTCAGTTTACAGGGAAATGTTAAAAATACCATATGGAGAAACATTGTATTATTCAGATATAGCAAAAAATATAAACAATCCAAAATCTGTAAGAGCAATAGGACAAGCAAGTAAATGTAATAAAATTCCAATAATAATACCTTGTCATAGAGTAGTTGGCAAAAACAATATTGGTGGATATATGGGGAATCATTCTGATTTGAAAGAGATATTATTAAATTTAGAAAAACAGAGTTAATTTAGAAAGAGATGTTTTTATTGTTAATATTTGATATAATAATGATAAAAAGAAGTATTTTTTTACAAAAATAGTAAAAATTTTATTTTAATTTACAAAACTGAGGGGGACTTTTAATGTGCAATAAGGTTATAGCATCAAAATATCATGAGAAGGGATTCAATTGTGCAGAATCAGTTATAAAAGCATATAATGAAGAATTTAATACAGATATACCAGTTTGTTTAGGAAGTGGATTAGGTTCAGGGTGTGGTGTTGCTAGTTTATGTGGTGCAGTAAATGCATCAAATATAATAATTGGATATGTAAAAGGAAGAAACCATGAAGATGAAAGTACTAAAGCTAAAGTATATGCTAAAGATTTAACTACAACAGTAAGAAAAGAGTATGGTTCAGAGCTATGTATAGACCTAAAAAAAGATTTAGTTGCATGTAGAGAAATAATGGATTTCGCATATGATAGTCTAAAGGAAACTTTAAAAAAAGAATTATAAGAAAAATAAACTATTAAGTATAAATTATTTGATAGCTTATTTTTATAGGCTATACTCAATAAATCAATAATATTTCAGAATTATTTCTTGGAAATAGAAAATGATAAAATACATTATCTAATATTAGTTAAATATTTACTATAAAAATTGAAGATTTTCTGGTTACAATTATTTATAACTAAGGTAATAAAACAACAATAGTACTAATTTTTATAGATAAATTGATTATGAAAAATTTATGTAGGTAAAATACATTGACATAAAGGTAAAATTTTATATATCAAAAGGGAATATTTACAGTAAAATGGCAGTTTTGAAATAATAAATCAAAACTGTCATTTTTATTTAAAAATCCTTTAGAAAAAGTACAATAGTGTTAATGTGTTAACTAGATAAGGTGTATATAAGAATTTGAGTAATATGATATAAAATATGTTGTAAATTAAATGTTTTCTTTGACAATATATATACAAGGATGATAATATCTATATGAATAAAAGCTAAGGTATTAAATTGGCAATATTAAATTATAAAATTATGTTATAATTACAATAAAGAATGTAATAATCTGTAGAAATTGAAAGTTAGCTATCTAAGTTTTCAAATAATTAAATCTAAACAAAATACATAATGTATGAAATAAACGATGATACTAAAATGATACTATTTTTATAGAAATTTATTAAGGTATATAATTAATGAAAATAATATATTAAATCATATAATAGATTGAGTTTTACATAAAAAAGAACTACAATCCCTATGTTATCATACAAAAGCAAAGGTGGGAATAAAAATGAAAGAAATTGATGATGCTATAACATCAGAGTATTTAAGCTATGGTATCAATGAAGATATTAGTATCTATGAAGGTAGGTTTTGCATATATTTAGATAAAAAATATAGATGTAATGGAAAAATTTATTATAAAATGACACCTCCAATATCGATAAATTTTAAAGCAGATATAGGTTGCATTGAAGAAATAGACAATGAAGATGACAATTTAGCTTTGGATTATGATAATGCTATTCTTGAAGTTCATGGATATAAAATTATTTCTATAACAATAAACATTTTAAGTGAATTTAGTATAGAAGGCTATATCAATGATGACTGTATAAAATCTAAAAACTCCTATGTTGAACATGTAGATTTTAATATAATAAACCTAGATAAAATACCTGGAAAACTCATTAAATACAATGATAAAGTATATGCAGGTAGAATTGAATTTGATATAAATGATTATATTGTAACTATAGATAAACGGTATGATTATAGAAAAGAATTCAAATCAGAGTTAAAGTCTAAATCTGGAGCAGTAATAACTCATATAGGTAGGATTAGAAGAAAAGATGGTAGAATTTTTAGAACAAATAATACAATAAATCTTTTAGATAGAATATCAACAGCTTTGAGCTTTATGTGTGGAAGATATGTAGGATTTTGTTTGGGCAAAGGGTATAGAAGTGGTAATGAAGTTTATAGAATATGGAATGAAAATCAAATATCTCCTTTTAGGTATGTGCCAACATGGTCAGATACACTTTCAAATTATCATAATATGGAAAAATATATAAGTCTTATGTGTAAAAAGTTAGAAGATTTTTATTATGGTTCTGCTATAAAGAGTGTTGTTGATTGGTATATAGAATCTCTTGGAAGTGTGACTATGGAAAACAACATAATATCTGTACAAATTGCACTTGAAACTTTATCATATGTGATTCTAGTGGAACAAAATAGGGTGCTTACAGATGAAGCTTTTGACTGTAATTTAGCATCTAGAAATATAAGACTGTTACTTGATATATGTAAGATACCATATGGCAAACATGAATTAAATATATTTGATAATATAATAAAAAATAAATTTGATGATGGAGTGGATTTAGTTATTTATTTAAGAAATAGCATAGTTCATCCAAGCAGAAAAACTCATAGAGCTGTGTTAGAAGTTGAAGATATTTGGAATACAATTTCAATAGGAACGAGATATATTGAGCTTGTTTTACTTTTTACTTTAGGTTATAGAGGAGAATATTCCAATAGATTGGTAGAAAGATGTTATGGTGAAGTGGAAGTTGTACCTTGGAACTAGATTTTTATATTTATTTTAAAATATATATTGACAAATATTGCCTTATGCTATAAAATCAATATCATAATAATTCAAAATAACATTAAATGCTGAGAAAAGAAATAGTAAAAGTAGTTAATCTTAAACAGAGAGTTTCCGATTGGTGAGAGGAGCAATAGATTTTACTTTGAACACATCTTTGAGCAGGACTCTGAAAGAGTAGAAATACTTTATTAGGAGCTTTCCGGAATCCTTGCACCCGTTATAGTGCTAGAGTATAATTATTGTACTTAAAGAGGTTAGTGTCGTGAGGCATTAATAAACAGAGGTGGAACCACGAGAGTTAACTCCCGTCCTCTAGCAGAAGCTAGAGGCGGGAGTTTTTTAATATAATTTTTTAAGCGCGCAGAGAATTATATTGCAACATATACATTTTTTGAAAATAATCAAAATATTTAAAAATTTAAAATGAGAGGGAGAATATTATGAAAAATATATTTAAAAAATTAGGAATATTTACAATTATGTTAGGCTTATTAGGTGGAATAGTAGGTTGTTCAAAACCAGATACTGAAAAGGATAAGGATGTTTCAAAAGAATCTAAGAAAGAAGTAATTGTAGGATTTGATAATACATTTGTACCAATGGGATTTTTGGATGAAAAGGGAGATACAGTAGGATTTGATGTAGATTTAGCTAAAGAAACATTTAAAAGACTTGGAATGGAAGTTAAGTTCCAGCCTATAGATTGGTCAATGAAGGAAACTGAACTAAATGATTCAAAAACTGTAGATGTATTATGGAATGGATATTCTATAACTGATGAAAGAAAGAAAATAGTATCATATACAGAGCCATATTTACAAAATAAGCAGATAATAGTTACTCTAAGTGATTCAAAAGTAAATTCAAAAGCTGATTTAAAAGATAAAGAAGTTGGGACTCAACAGGGTTCAACAGCACTTGATGCAGTGGAAAAGGATAAAGATTTTATGAATAACTTAAAAGGTGGAGCACCAGTTCTTTATGATACTTATGATAAAGCACTTAGAGATTTAGAGATAGGTAGAACTAGTGCAGTTGTTGGTGATGAAGTTTTAATTAGATACTATATGGGACAAAAGGGTGAAGATAAATATAAAGTATTAAAAGATGATTTTGGATTAGAAGATTATGTTGTAGCAACTTCTAAAGAAAATCCAGAACTTTGTGAGAAAATAAATGAAACATTAAAAGAAATGAAAAAAGATGGAACTTTTGAAAAAATTTATGATAAGTGGTTTAAATAAAAGATGAGTTAGCTGTTAAGAAGGGGGCACTAAAGGCATGTTACAAGGTTTAGAGATAGTTATAGCAATGTTTTGTATAACATTGATAGTATCAATTCCATTGGGGATTGGAGTTGCATTTTTAAGGTTATCAAAAAATAAATTAATAAGCGGTATTACACAATGTTATATATTGATAATGAGAGGTACACCTTTACTTTTACAAATGATAGTCATATTTTATGGATTACCTCTTTTAGGAATTGTATTTGACAGATTTACAGCTGGAATAGTAGCTTTCTTCTTAAATTATGCAGCATATTTTGCAGAAATATTTAGAGGTGGAATACAGTCAATAGATAGAGGACAATATGAAGCTTCAAAAGTACTAGGATTTGATAAATTTACTATGTATAAGAGAATAATCTTTCCACAAGTTTTTAAAAGAATATTAGCACCTATTTCAAATGAAGTAATCACATTAGTGAAAGACACATCTTTAGTATATATATTAGGATTAAATGATATTTTAAGAATATCTCAAATAGCAATGAACAGAGAAGCAAGTCTGTTACCATTATTTGAGGCAGGAGCAATATATCTTGTATTTGTAGCTATACTTACTAAGGGATTTGAATTACTTGAAAAAAAATATTCTTATTACAGATAAAGTTACAATATTATAGGAGGAGGTTTTTTATATGTTGAAAATCAAAAACTTAAATAAATCATTTAAAAAAAATAAAGTACTTAAAGATATTTCTTTTGAATTAGAAAAAGGTCAGATTGGAGTTTTACTTGGCAAGTCTGGTGCAGGAAAGACCACAATATTGAGATGCATAAATGGTCTTGAAGAATTTGATAGTGGAGAGATTATAATAGATAATGAGGTAATAAAAAATAAGAAAGATATGACAAAAATACGAGGGAAAATAGGTATGGTTTTTCAAAACTTTAATTTGTTTCCTCATATGACGGTACTTGAAAATATAATTGAATCTCCAGTTAATGTTTTTAAAGTTCCTAGAAAAGAGGCTGAAGAGAGGGCTAGAGAACTTTTAAGATTAGTTGATTTAGAAGATAAACTAAATTCCTATCCATTTGAATTGTCAGGAGGACAGCAACAGAGAGTTGCAATAGCTAGGTCATGTGCATTAATGCCAAAAGTTCTTTGTTTTGATGAACCTACGTCTGCACTTGATATTGATACTATTCAAAGAGTAGTCAATATAATGAATAGACTTAAAGATAAAGGTATGACTATACTAATAATTACACATGATGTTGTCTTCTCAAATAATGTTGCAGATAAAATTATAAGTATAAAAGATGGTATAGTAGAAAATGTTCAAATAAAAGAAAAAATTGTTTAGGGTTTTATAAATATAAATTACGGCATAATTTTATAATATAAATAACGGGCAAGTAAAATCAAATATACTATGTCCTTTTATTATTCCAAAATTTAATTTTATACTGAATGTTTAAGTTAGATTCAATCCATAATAAAAATATTATTTAAATATCCAATGCAAAGAAATGCTTACTTTGAAATATGATAATTTTTTATGTTGAAAGCTTATAATGATTGTGATATAAATTGGTTATAGTATACAAATTATGGGTATAAAAATAAAAAATTAGAGAGGAAGTTTTATACAATGGTTAAATTATATGGATATACAAAATGCTCTACTGTTAAAAAAGCAAAAAATTGGCTTAAGGAAAATGACTTAGAATTTGAAGATATAGATATGGTTCAAAATCCTCCTAGTAAAGAGGAATTGGAATCAATTTATAAGATTAGTGGATACGACATAAAGAAATTTTTTAATACAAGTGGTATGAAATATAGAGAATTAGGTCTTAAAGATGTTGTAAAAACTGAATCTGATGATAAACTTTTAGAAATATTGGTAAGTGATGGTATGCTTATTAAAAGACCATTACTTTTTGATGGTAAAAATGTGTTGCTAGGTTTTAAAGAAGATGTATGGAAAAGTACTTTGCTAAAAAAAGATTAGAAGTATGTAGGTGTATTGATTAAAATTATTAATTAATACACCTATAAATTTATATATCAAATCTAATTTTTATAGATATAAATTAGTAAATTCAAATCAAAGAAATTCATATCAATAAACATATTACTTCTTATTAAAAATAGTGTTGCGTATTTTATTTGAAATAGTATAATATTACAACGAATTATTACAAAATCACTTATTATTAACCATGAACATTTGTTTTGTACTATTATATTTATATATAAGAGAATTGTCATAAAAAATATCTTACTCATACAAATTAATACAAAAAATAGAATGAATTTTTATTTTATATAAGTATATTTTGTAAATTGCATCTCTATTTATAGTTTTACAAATAATAATGGTATTAAAAAATTTGATGATTTATGTAGGCAAATAGTGAATTATTGATGACTTTTAAACATATTACTATGTTACACTATTTTTTATATATAGTGTAGTACAGTAATATGCTTAAATTATAAAGATTAAAAATGCTTTGGTATTATATTAACGCACTTAAAGGTAATTCTAATTTATAAAATAAATGCTTTATATGTTATAATCATTAAGAGTATAAAAAATAATATATAGTTTTATGTTTCATATTTTCCAGATGTGGAGGTAGATTTTGTGAAGGAAAAAGAAAAATTAGATAAATTAAAAGAAAAATTACTTGAATTAGGTAGTGTTGTAGTCGCTTATTCTGGAGGAGTAGATAGTAATTTTTTACTTAAGGTGGCAAAAGATACATTAGGTGAAAATGTTATAGCTGTAACTATTCATGCAATGATGCATTCGAGTAGAGAAATTGAAGAAGCTAAACAATATACTCAAAATTTTGGTGTTAAACATATCATATTAAACATAGAAAACTTTGACTTAAAAGAATTTAAAGAAAATGGTGTTGATAGATGTTACCATTGTAAAAAATATATATTCTCTAAAATAAAAGAGGTAGCAAAAGAACATAATATAAAGTACATAGTAGATGGGACAAATATAGATGATTTAGGAGACTATAGACCTGGGCTTAAAGCACTGAGTGAACTAGGAGTAATTAGTCCATTAAAAGAAAGTAGTTTGACAAAAGATGAAATTAGGTCATTTTCAAAACTCTTGGGATTAAAGACTTTTAATAAACCATCATTTGCATGCCTTGCAAGTAGAATTCCTTATGGAGTTGAAATAACAGATGAAAATCTAAGAATAGTAGAAAAGAGTGAAGAATATTTATCCGATTTAGGTTTTTCTCAATTTAGAGTGAGAATGCATGGAGATATAGCCAGAATAGAAGTTGGACAAGAAGAATTAGGTAAGTTTTTTGAAAATAACAATTTTAATAAAGTTGACACTAAATTAAAAATATTTGGCTTTAAATATGTTACACTAGATATGTCAGGATATAAAATGGGAAGTATGAATCTAAATGTGTAGATTATTTGAAAAATAAATAAGTTTTGTAGTTAACATAGGAAACAGGAGGTTTTATGAAAAATTATACATTAATATCGCCATGTTTTTTTGGGATGGAAAAAATGCTGGCTAGAGAGATTACTAATTTAGGATATGAAATAATAAAAACAGAAGATGGAAGAATAACATATAAAACTGATGAGTTTGGAATAGCAAAATCAAATATGTGGTTAAGATGTGCTGAAAGAGTACATCTTAAAATTGCTGAATTTGAGGCAAAAAGCTTTGATGAGTTATTTGAAAATACGAAAAGAATAAACTGGTCTAGATATATACCTTATGGAGCTCAATTTCCTATATCTAAAGCTTCTTCTATTAAATCAAAATTATACAGTACGCCAGATGTACAAGCTATAGTAAAAAAGGCTATAGTAGAAAGCTTAAAGAAAAGCTATTTGGAAGATGGTTTGCTTAAGGAAGATAAGGAGAAGTACCCTGTCTTTGTATTTATACACAAAGATAAAGTAACTATTTCTATAGACACAACAGGAGATGCTTTGCATAAGAGAGGATATAGAGAAAAAGCAAATAAAGCCCCAATAAGAGAGACTTTAGCTGCTGGACTTATTTATTTAACTCCGTGGAAAGCAGGTAGAGTTTTAGTGGACCCAATGTGTGGTTCTGGAACTATATTGATTGAAGCAGCTATGATTGGTATAAATATGGCACCTGGTTTAAATAGAGAATTTATATCAGAAAAATGGAGAACTCTCGATAAAAAAATCTGGTGGGATGTAAGAAAAGATGCCTTTAATAAGATAGATAATGAATCTAAATTTAAGATTTATGGATATGATATAGATGCAGAATGTATAGATATAGCTCGAGAAAATGCTGAAATAGCAGGTGTAGATGAATATATAGAATTTAATGTAGGAGATGCAACTCAATTTAAAAGTGAAGATGAGTTTGGATTTATAATCACTAATCCTCCTTATGGAGAAAGGTTAGAAGATAAAGATAGCGTTAAACAATTGTATAAGGAGCTTGGTTATGCATTTAGAAAATTAAAAAATTGGTCATATTATTTGATAACATCTTATGAAGATTTTGAATATGAGTTTGGGCAAAAGGCAGATAAAAAAAGAAAATTGTATAATGGTATGTTAAAAACTAACTTTTTCCAATATCCAGGTCCTAAGCCTCCTAGAAATAATAAATAAGTTTTACAGTATTCATTTATAAAAATATAAAGTTTTATTAAAATAAGTAAAACATTATAACGACTTGAAACGTCTAATTATTGTGAGGAGATTTTTGTGACCAAATTTAAAGATTTATAGGATTAGGAGGAGTTAAATGAAAGTATTAAAGCTTGTTACTGTAGTAGCCTTAATGATGTTATTTGTTACTGGGTGTAATGTAAAGACTGAATCTCCAGAACAATTAGCAAAGATACCTGACTATGATGATACAAAAAAAGTATTGTATGATGGTATTGACCAGTTACTAAAACCGGATTCATCTATGATATTGCCTTCTAATACAAAAGAAGTAGGAAAAATAAATAAGGTAGATTTAAACAGCGATGGAGTTGATGAATTAGTAGTATTTGAACAAAAAGAAGATTTGAGCAATAATATTAGTCAGGTAGGGTTTGTAACCTTGAGTTACAATGGAGAAAAATACGTACTTGGAGACCATTTTTTAGAAAATGGTGAATCAATAGAATATGCTAATTTTTATGATTTGGACTCAGATGGATATAAGGAAGTTATCTTATTGATTAAATCCAAAGACAAAACGAATATGCATATATATAAAGTAATAGATAATGAAATAACAAAAATATATGACTTGGATGCATCATGGCTTCAAAATAAAGAAGATTTTAATGACATGAAAGTAAAAATTGGATATATAGATGGAGATGACAAATTAGATATATTGATGCTTCATTTGAATAATAAGACTAATGAAATGTTTGCAAGTGTTGCAAATTTTGATGAGAGTATGAAAATCAAAGACTATGTTAAGTTTGAAAATGTAAAAAATTTAAGCGAACTATATATAACATTAGGTAATGTCGCTTCATCTATTGGAAATTCCTCGGCAGCTATAAAAGGCGTTGTACTTGATATACCTATATTGAAAGATAATAACTATATTACACAGATACTTTATATGAAAGATGGAAAAATTAACAAAGCTTTTAGTGATTATGATAAAACTATTACTAAATCTTATTATATACCTGTAGATGATATTGATAAAGATAAGATTATAGAAATACCTATAGTAGCAGGAAATACAGGGAATAATAGAAATACTTATAGCTCTAAGGCATCTGCAAATATAAGTTGGTATAGATGGAATGGAAATGAAGGTGCTAACTCGAGTTTAATATTTACAAGTCAGATATATTATAATTATAAATATAATTTTAAATTATTTATTCCAAATAATTTATTTGATAAAATACTTGTTGAACAGGAATTTGTTGGAGAAAAAGCAGTATTTAAATTTTACTATTTTGACTATTCAGATCGTAAGAATTTATTTAATATAGTAGTAGAGAGTAAAAACAAACTTGAAGATAGAAAAAATACAGGTACTCAAAACTCTATTGTACTTCAAGAGAGCGATGAATATACTTTCTTACTAGTTGTAAACAATGCAAATGAAATGGATAAGCTAGATATGACTATAGACGCATTAAAAGAATATTTCTCATTAATATATGGTTAATATTATACTCAATTGGAGGTTTTATTTTATGAAGGAAAAGATACTTATACTAGAAGATGAAATTGGGATTAGAAGTTTTGTCAGTATAAACTTAAAAAGAGAAGGTTACGAGATAGTTGAGGCAGGTACTGGGAGAGAAGCTATAGAAAAAATGACAACAGAAAGTGATATTACAATAGCTCTTTTAGATGTGATGCTTCCAGATATAAGTGGAATAGAAGTATGTAAATTTATAAGGGAGAATTTTGACCAAGTAGGTATAATAATGCTTACTGCTAAAGCTCAAGAGGATGATAAAATAGAAGGATTTATTTCAGGTGCAGACGATTATATTATAAAACCATTTAGTATAAAAGAGCTTTTAGTCAGAGTTTCTGCTCTTCTTAGAAGAGTAGCAAAGGATGATTCAAGTGTTAAGTCGAGTGAGATAGTTTCTCCACCATTTATACTTGATATAGACAAAAGAAAATTATTTAAAAATGGAAAGGAAATTGAGCTTACACCAACTGAATTTTCAATAGTGAAATATCTAATATCAAATGCTAAACAGTCGTTAAGTAGAGACCAGATATTAGACGAAGTATGGGGAACTAACTATTTATATGATTTTAAAATAGTCGATGTAAATATAAGAAGGATAAGAAATAAAATAGAAGATGACCCATCAAAACCAAAATATATACAAACTATTTGGGGTTATGGATACTGTTTTAGAAAGGAAGAGTAATAGTGTTACATTTTGAAGGTCTGCGAAAAAAAGTAATAAAAAACTATTTTATAATAATTATTATAATGGTTACTCTGTTTGAAGGAGTGTTTATGTTTTATATACAAAACTATTATTATGATTCTGTCAAACAACTACTTGAATCTGAAATAAAATATACTGATGAATATAATGCTATTACAATGGAAACTACAAGTTTTGAGAAAAAAGTAAAAAATATATTTGATAAACAACCCTTAACTAAGAATTCAGAATTTGGAATTTCAATAATAGATAAGGATAAAAATATTATATTAGACCAATATGGTTTTAAAAGTAAAGAAAAAGCAAATTATGAAGACGTTAACAATGCACTAAAAGATATAAAAACCAAAAATTTAACACCATATACCTATAGAATACAAGATACAGGAGAGCATGTTATGAGTATCTCCTTACCACTTAAGGTAAATAATATAATAGAAGGTGTTGTTAGATATACAGTTTCATTAGATGCTATTGATAATGCAATATTAAAGCAAGCTACATGGCTTATATTAGCGGGTATATTTATACTTATTATAGCAATACTAATAAGTCTTAAATTTGCTGAGACTCTTATAAAACCATTACGAGAGTTAAAGAAGTTTGCAAATGAATTGGCTGTAGGAAATTACAATATAAAATTAGAAAAAATGAAAATTGTAGATGATGAAATTGGTGATTTAGCACAGACATTTGAATATATGGCACATGAGATTGATAAGAGTGAAAAATTAAAAGAAGAATTTATATCCTCTGTATCTCATGAACTAAGGACTCCTCTTACATCCATAAAAGGGTGGAGTGAAACTTTAGGTTATGAAAGTATAACAAGAGAAGAGTTAGACTTAGGTCTAGGTATCATACAAGATGAAACGGAAAGACTTATAAAACTAGTTGAAGAGTTGTTGGACTTTTCAAGACTTTCTTCAGATAGGATAAAGCTTCATGTTGATATAGTTGATGTTGAAGGCTTGGTTGTAGGTGTTGTAAATCAACTTAAAGTTAAAGCAGCCGAAAAGGATATATCACTTTTATTTGAATTTGAAAATGAGTTTATAGAAAATATTCAAGGAGATAAGAACCGATTAAGACAAGTTCTTATAAATTTAATACAAAATTCATTTAAATTTACCAGTCAAGGTGGTTACATAAAAGTTGTAGCTTCTCAGGATGAAGAGATAACGACCATATCAGTTGAGGATAATGGTTCAGGTATAGAAAAGCAAAATCTAAATAAAGTGTTAGATAAATTCTTCCAAGAAGATTATAATAAGGCTGGTAGTGGATTAGGACTAGCAATCAGTAATGAAATTGTAAAACTTCATGGTGGAAGAATGAAAATAGAAAGTGAAAAAAATGTAGGAACAAAAATAACTTTTAATATAAAAAATAAGTTTGCTAAACAAGCATAAATTCTTAGAAAGAGGATTAAAATGAGAAACATAAAAATGATAGTAGCATATGATGGCTCAAGATATAAAGGGTATCAAAAACTAGGTGATAATAATATGACGATACAAGAAAAACTTGAAACAGTCTTAAGTAAAATGACTAATGAAACAGTTGAGATAATTGGTTCTGGTAGAACTGATATGGGAGCTCATGCGAGAGGACAAGTGATAAATTTTAGAACTAATTGTATGGATTCAGTGGACAAAATTCAAAAATACTTATATGAATATTTACCAGAAGATATAGTTGTAAAAGCTGTTGAAGAAGTTGATGAAAGATTTCACTCAAGATACAATGTAAAATCAAAGACTTATATGTATAGAATTGACAATAATAAATATCACAATCCTTTTATAAGAAAATATGCTACTCATGTAAGTAAAAAATTAGATTTAGATAGGATGAGAAAAGCAAGTGAATATTTAATAGGAGAACATGATTTTACTAGTTTTGCTTCTTCTAAATCTAAGAAAAAATCAAATGTAAGAGAAATTTATTCAATAAATATAAAAGAAGACGATAATATTGTAGAAATATATATAGAAGGAAATGGATTTTTGTATAACATGGTAAGAATAATAGTAGGTGCTTTGATGGATGTTGGACTAAAAAGAATAGCTCCACAAGATATTAAGTATATGCTTGAATCTAAGGATAGACGTCAATCATCAGATACTGCACCAGCTAAAGGGCTATGTCTTTGGAAAGTAAGATATTAGTCAATTATATAAAACTCTTTTTAAAATAAAAAATAAAATAAATTATATAGTTGACATAAATGGAAAAATAAACTATTATATACTTTATAAGAGAGATGTAAAACTTTATATTTAAATCCTGTGAGAAAGAGAGTAACTTCTATGTGTTTTATAGAGAGCTGAGGATGGTGGAAGCTTAGCAAATGAATATTAGTGAAAAGAACTTTGGAGGATACTAATTGAATTTAGTATGTTAGTAGGTAATCTCGCCTTAAGAGAAAGAGTGGATAAGTTTATCTTATCAATTAGAGTGGTAACGCGGATATATTTCGTCTCTTGGTTTTTCCAAGAGGCGTTTTTTAATATATTAATTACTAATATTTATTTAGTATGTTGAACATTTACTAATTGATTAGCTAAGGTTTATCAATAAGAGTGGTACCGCGGATATTTCGCCTCTTAGTATTTTAAAATACTGAGAGGTTTTTTTAGTATTAAAATGATTTTAAGTGAACTTAAATTCTCAAAATCATTCAATATTAAGAATTTCTATTAAATAAAAAATAAAAATCATAATTTAAATTGGGAGGAATTGAAAATGAAGGAAAAAGTAGTATTAGCATATTCAGGAGGTCTTGATACATCAATCATAATACCTTGGTTAAAGGAAAATTATGAAGATATAGATGTTATAGCTGTTTGTGGAAATGTAGGTCAAGAGGACAAAATGGAAGATGTTTATGAAAAAGCTTTACAAAGTGGAGCTTCAAAGGCATATGTGGATGATATAAGTGAAGAATTTGTAACTGAAACTATATTTAAAGCTGTAAAAGCAGAAGCTAAATATGAAGGAAAATATTTATTAGGAACTTCTTTAGCAAGACCTATAATAGCTAAAAAGTTAGTTGAAGTTGCTCATAAAGAAGGTGCAAAATATATATGTCATGGATGTACAGGAAAAGGTAATGACCAAGTTAGATTTGAAGCTACAATTGCAGCCCTTGACCCAACTATAAAAGTTATTGCACCTTGGAGAATGTGGGATATAAAATCAAGAGAAGATGCTATAGACTATGCTGAAAAACACAATATAAAGGTAACAGCAACTAAAACTAAAATATATTCAGTAGATGCTAACCTTTGGCATGTATCAACAGAGGGTGGGGATATAGAACACCTAGAAAATGAACATAAAAAGGATGTTTACAAACAATGTGTAGACCCAGAAGATGCATGTGATGTAGCTGAATATGTAGAGGTTTACTTTGAAAAAGGTGTTCCTAAAAAGATAAATGGTGAAGAATTATCTCCAGTTGCATTGATTCATAAATTAAATGAGTTGGGTTGTAAACATGGGATTGGTGTTATAGATATAGTTGAGAATAGACTTGTTGGTATGAAATCAAGAGGTATATATGAAACCCCAGGAGGAACAATTCTTTATGAAGCACATAATATTTTAGAAAGCGCTACTTTGGACAAAGATACATTACATTTCAAACAAATGGTGTCTTATAAATATGGAGAACTTATTTACAATGGATTATGGTACTGTAAATTAAGAGAATCTATAGATGCATTTATAGAACAAACTCAAGATAATGTTACAGGAACTGTAAAAGTTAAACTTTACAAAGGAAATATAAAACCTGCTGGAATATTTACTGAAAATGCTCTTTATGATGAGGGAATATCTTCTTTTGGAAATAGTGAACTTTATGACCACAAAGATGCAGAAGGATTTATTAATTTATTCACTTTACCATTAAAAATCAGAGCTATGAAAGCAGGAAAATAATAAAATAAATTATAGTCTCAAATAGCCTAGTAATATTAAAATATAATACTTAAAATTAAACATCATTCACATGATTATGAATGTATGTGGAATGGTATAGAAGATTTATATATAAATAAAACAGGTTTCTGATGAGAAAAGTTAAGGCGATAATGTCAAGTCAACATTTTGATAATAATAAGTATTGAAAATTTAGAAGCAAAAAATAAGGATATAAATTACTTGCATCTATATCCTTATTTAAGATTATTAAAATATATAGTTTACATCAAACTTAACACTTTCAACGATATTTCCCAAATATGTTTTTATACTTTCAACTTCTTCTAAAGATTTTAATTTATCTTCAGTATAAATTGCTTTATCGAGAATATTAAACTTTAATCCTATTTCATCAAAGTATTCATGATTTAAAACTTTGTACCAATGATTTTTTTCTTTAGCCCATCTTGTAGATATGGAATCAGCCTCTTTTTGAGCTTTTTCCCAGTCTTCATTTTCTATAGATTTTTCTAAAACAGACATGTTATCTTTATATTCATCTGTAAAATCATATAGTTTATTATTAATGTAAAATCCAAATAATACAAATAAGATAGTCCATAGTATAACAAATGTTGCAGATTTCAATATTAATCACCCTTTTTATTTTGAATAAATATTTTGTCGTTTTCATCTAAAACACAAATAAGAACATCTTTAAAAGTTTCTATGTGATTAGACTTTAAAATACCCATCAACCAATTAGTATCCTTTTTAGCTATGTCTAGATTTTTATTTATTATTCTACCATCCAATATAAGTGGAATTGGTAAATGATTAAAAGCTTTTGGAGGAGTACTATTATAAGTTGATGCTGGAACGACACTTAGGTTACCATCAGTTTCCAAAATAGCATATTGTACATCTTTTAAATTGAAGTAACCCTGAACTCTAAGTTGTTCCAATAACTCATCTATAGTAACCCTCTCATTTTTTAGTTCTTTATATACAATTTTTCCCTTATCTATTAGTACAGAAGGTTTGCCTGACAAAAATGAACTCAATTTTCTGCTTTTTAAAGATAAAAATGAAATTAGAGTTTGCATAATTATAAGTCCAGTTATTGCTGCAACACCATTTATAATTGGTATATTATTATTTTCCATTGGAACTGATGCAACTTCTGCAATTAAGAGTGTTATAACTAAATCAAAGCAGTTCATTTCAGCTATTTCACCTTTTCCCATGACTCTAAGTGCAATTAGCACTGTTATGTATAATATAATACTTCTTATTAACACCACTGTCATATCTATCAATTACTCCTTTAAAAAATATTTATACTTAGTTAGTATGTCCTGTATAAAATTTTTAATTCAAGGTATCAAAAATACCTTAAATAATTGAATTCAAGCATTTAAGGTATTTTTGATAATTTTAATATTAAATTTTTTATAGATTTTCTGTTGCTTTTATTTATTTTAACAACAGATTCAACAAAACTCTTTTTATCTCCTAATTTTAAGACAAAATCAGGATATTCTTCAAAGTCATTGAGTTTTATTAATTTGAAAGAAGAAGAAAGATTTTTAAAGTTAATAATTTTAGAGTTATTCACTAACACACTTCTTTTTTTAAAATAAATTTCTTTTTTACTTATATTTAGTATGTTTAATATTTGTTTAAGATATATTATTATATCTTCTGGAGTTTTATCAAATTTAAGTTCAAAATTTTCATCTTCAAAGTAGGGCATATAATATAAAGGTGTTTTGAGAGGAGGTAATTTATTGTACAATTCTTCAAGAATATCGACATTTTTAGCAGAGTTAAAGTAAAAGCATTTACATACGTTCATTAAATCCACAGCGTCTGAAAGTGAGTTATGTTTAATATCTCCTTTTATAGAAAAAATCTTTTTCATATTCAGTAAAGATAGTTGTCTAGATAAGATTCTATTATTGTATGTAATATGTTGAGATATAAAAGGTTGAATGTCAATCATCATATTAAACAACTCTAAGCATTTACCTGTATATTTATATACTCTAAATGAAGTTAGAAGACCAACTATATCAAAATCACCCCAATTATATATTGTAACATCATTAAATTTACAAAACCATTTATAAAAATCATCCAAAACATATAAAAGATTAGGAGCATTATTAATATCTAATTGGTTCAATTTAGTTAATTTTTTGCATTTATTTGAAAGTATTGTATTGTATCTTGGCTTAACCAAAGAGTAATATTTATCTATTATATTAAATTTATTATCTACTAAAACTCCGCCAATAGAGATTAATTCGGCTCCATTATATTCTTTTGGTTTATTTTTATTATCATCTAATATATTAAATTCAAAATCTATAAATAACTTGTATTTCATAAGTCTAAAGCACATCCTCAAGTATATTATTTATTGAGTCTAAGCATCATAAGAATCAATAGATATAATGACTCTAAACATCAAAGGCTCATTACAACTTTTATTTATTTCATAATTTAATTCAAATAAATCTTTTAAGATATAATTTATAAGTATTCTTTCCCAACCCATTTTTAAATTAACCTTAGAATCTAGTAATATATTTTCTATTTTTTTAAATATTTCTATATTTGCTGGTATTATACTGAGCTCAATATTACTTTTAAACGGGTTAGACTGTAAATCAGTTATAAGTATACTTTTTAACTCTTCTGTAAGCTCGGAAATTAAACTATCACCTATGTATTTTTTTATTATTTCCTCTCTAATTTCTCTTAAATTTAGCAATATTAGTACCTGCTACTTACGTTATATTATATAAAGTGCAGTAAAAATCTAAGTAAATTTTTTATTACACTTAAAATAGTAGCTTTTCCTTTCTTTTTAATACTATTATTTATTTTTGAGTTTGATTTGAATACATTTTTTTGTAGAAGCAACTATTTATTCAGGAGCAAAACTCATAGCATTAATAATATTAAAAGCATTTATATGAATAAGTTTATCGGATGGAGCTTCGATTAAATCTACTATTGCTTGAAGTGCATCGGGAATATACATCATATCCACCTTTGTACTTTCTGCTATATGAGATTTATATCTTTTATTTTTAATGCTTCATAATTATAGTGTCTACATCATATTTTTTTCAATTTGATGACTTACTCAGGGTTTAATTTATGTAGTCTTATTTTTATTTTAGCAAATCTTTTGTTTAAATACAAAGAATTAAAAATAATAATATATGAATTAATTAAATGAAGTGTAGTGAATGTCTAAAAATTTAAAGTTAATATATAAGTGGATATTATATAATAAAAGACTAGATTAAATTATTATGTATAGATATAGATTGTGTGACTAAGTCACAGAAACTATAATAAATTTAATATATAATAAAAGCATATCAAATAAAGAATTAAATTAAAGTAACTTTATAAATAAAAAGTAATATAAATCGAGAAATTTATAAATTTATTTATAATAAATATATTTTAGATTTTATAGATACAAAAAATATTATATAAAATATGGGTACTATTATCATGTTTAAAAGTAGTAAAAAATATAAAATAAAATTTGAAAGGAAGTATAAAAATGACAAGACCATCAATATATCATAGCCAAGGATACACTTGTGCAGAGGCATTAATAAAGTCTTATAACGAGGGACACAACACAGATATACCAATCTCAATAGGAAGTGGTATGGGAGTTGGAATTACTGTTGGAAGTGTCTGTGGAGCTGTAAATGCAGCTATTGTTATAATAGGATATTTAAATGGACGAAATAGTAATTTAGATGAAAATATAGCAAGAAAATATTCAAGAGAATTAATGAATAGAGTAAGGGGTAAATATAGTACAGAAATATGTTCATCTTTGAAGAAAAATAAAGTGAGTTGTGAAGGAATAATAAATTTCACATACGATGCTTTAAATGAAATGCTAGAAAATCAAAAATAATTATAAAGAACAAGTATTTTGCATTTGATAGAATACTTGTTTTTTTATGTTATTTTTAATAAACTTTGGGTGTAGTAGGCAAGATTAAAACTGGATAATAACACAATTGTATAGTAATTGTATAGTATTTATAATATTTTAAGTTGATTTTCACATATATGAGATGAGTAAAAAACAAAGATTATTCAATACTGGAGGGGTAGTTTAATGGAATATAGTTAACTTTTCAATTAATACAATCTAAAATTAATTTGACAATGTCGGATATTACTACTTGTTGTGTATTTTATATAAAATAGAATTAGTAAATAGTTATTATAAAATAATAATTTGTAAAGATATACATATGTATATCTTTACAAATTATACTGATTAGTTTTTTAATTCTTAACTAAATTTTTTTACATATGTCAATGCTATTTATACAATTAAAACATTTATCATTAGCACAGAGCTCCACCTGTAAGGTGTAAAGGAGCATCAAGTATATCTTCTTTTCTTTCCAAAACGTCATCTGATAAAAGCATTTCTATGAATTCATCAACACCTATTCTGTCTATAGTTATTCCAAAACGTTCACCTGTTTTACCTTGTTCTCTAAATAAAAGAATTGCCTTTTCAATTAAAGTCATAAGTTCCTGTTTTGAAAATAATCTATCAATCTGTGTTCCAGGACGAACAGATTTGCCCCATTTTCCTCCAATATATACTTTATAACTAGATTCTTTTTCTTCAATACTGTCAAAATTACAACTTTCTATACATTTACCACAGTTATTACATAAATTACTGTCTATTTCAAGTTTACCTTCATCTGTTAATTTAGCTGCTTTGACAGGACAGACTTCTATGACAGCACATTTTTTACAACCAACACAAAGTTCAGAGTCGTAATCAGGTACACGTTGCCCAACAATTCCAAGGTCGTTTAAGTCGGGTTTAATACAGTTGTTAGGGCATCCTCCAACACCAATTTTAAATTTATGAGGTAGCTTTACATCATACCAACCTTTGTAAAATTCTTGATGTATTTCAGCAGCAAGTGCCTGTGTATCAGTTAAACCATGAACACAAACAGTACCCTTACAAGCTACAACAGGACGAACTCTTGAGCCAGTTCCGCCTGTGATTAGATTTTCACTAGCGATAAATTCACTTAAAGCTTCAATATCTTCAAATTTTACACCAGGTAATTCTACTGTTAATCTAGTAGTAAATGCTAGTTGACCATTTCCAAATTTTTCAGCAGCTTCTGTAATTTTTTTTGCTTGTGCTGTATTTATTACACCATTTACAGTTATTATACGTGCTACAAAATGTTCTCCATCTCTACTTGGTATAAAACCTCTACCTTTTAATTCTTTTTTTTGTTCTGCTGTAATATTACTCATAATTACTCCTCCATTACCTTAAGATTTGGATAAAATAGTATTCCGCCTTCAAGAACTTTTGTATTTGTATAGCCAAAGCGTCTTAAGCGATTTTGGGCCATATAGCTATTTTTACCTTTAGCACATATAAGAAGAATTTTTTCATCCTTAGCAAGACCTTCAATTTCTCCATTAATTTCACCAACAGGAAGATAACGCAAACTAGGAATAGAAGGAGCTTTTGAAACATCAAGTTTAGTCCAACTGTCAAAGTCTTCAATTTCGTCAAGTAAAACACTATCAAGTTCTCCGTTTAGTTTGTTTTGTAAAACATTTACTGATACTACAAATGGATGAATAGCAGTTGAAAAAGGTGGTGCATATGCAAGGTCCATACTTTCTAATGAATAAAGGTCAGCTCCTAAAGTTATTGCAGTAGCAGAGATATCTACTATTTTATCGACTGCTCCAGGTCCCATAACTTGAACACCTAATAATTTTCTTGTATTTTTTTCAGCAACCATTCTTATAATAAAATTAGAAGCACCTGGATAATAGTGAGCCTTATCATCAGTAGCTATGGTTACAGAGCAAACATTATAACCTTCTTTTTCAGCTATTTCTTTACTTAGACCTGTTTTTCCTACATTGAGTTCAGGTAATTTTACTACTGTTGTTCCAAGAACACCATTGTAAGTTTTAGATTTTCCAGATATATTTTGTGCACAAATTCTACCTTCATGATTTGCAGATGACCCCATAGGTGACCACGTAGGTTTATTTGTTAAAGAATTTTTTACAAAAGCACAATCTCCAACTACATATATATCTTTATCATTTGTAAGCATATATTCATCTGCAATAAGTGTGTTATTAGGAGCAAATTCTAAACCTGTGTCTTTTAGAAAACCTGTGTTGGGACGAATTCCAACTGACATGACTACCAAATCTGTTTTAATAACTCTATTATTAGTACGAAGTTTTTCAACCTTATTTTCACCTTCAATACCTACAACTTGGTCACCTGTAAAAATCAGTATACCTTTATCATCCATATGATTTTCAACATATTCAGCAAAATCAGTATCAAATCCAGGCATGACATGTTCAGCCATATCAATAACACTTACACGTATACCCATTGCAGAAAGGTTTTCAGCAATTTCAAGACCAATGAAACCTCCGCCAATAACAACAGCTCTCTTAATACCATCTTCAATAGAATCTCTTAGTTTTATAGCATCATTTGGAGTACGCATAAAAAATATTCCAGGTAAATCAATTCCAGGTATTGGTGGTTTTATTGGGTCTGCTCCTGTAGCAATTACAAGTTTGTCATAGCTTAAATTTTCTTTTTTTTCTGTTGAAATCGTTTTCAAAGTTACTTGTTTTGCATTTCTATCAATAGATGTAACTTCAACTCCACAACGAACTTCTGCTCCTGTCAGTTTTGAAAAACTTTCAGGTGTATTTACGATTAAAGATGATTTGTCTTTAATAACCTTACCAACGTAATATGGAAGACCACAACCTGCGTAAGAAATATCATCACCTTTGTTTAGTATTGTAACAGAGCAATTATCACCCATTTCACGTTTTATTTTTGCAGCAGTTTTTGTTCCAGCAGCAACTCCACCTATAATTAATACTTTCACAATATACCACACTCCAATCTACTTTATAACTCTATGCTAAAATTATACTTCTTGACAATGTATTTGTAAAATACTAAAATATTAATAAAATCATAAGCATTTACTAATGTTTGCTAAGGTTGTGATAATATGACAATTCGTAGTCTTGAGATATTTGTTAAGGTTGCTGAATGTGGTAAAATGAGTGAAGTAGCAAGAAATATGTATATTACACAGTCATCAGTTAGTCAAGTTATTTCAGAAATAGAAAAAGAGTATGGAGTTAAGTTATTTGATAGAATTTCAAAAAAATTATACTTAACAGAAGCAGGAAAAAAACTTCTTGGATACGGAAGGCATCTTTTAGCTGTAAATGAAGAAATGAATGATTGCATGAAACACTGTGCAAAAAACATTCGTATAAGAGTTGGAGCAACAGTAACTGTTGGTACATGTGTAATAAGCCCAATAATACTAGAGTTATATAAGGTAAACCCCTTGATAGAACCAGAAGTATTTGTAGAGGATACAAGGTTGATTGCAAAGAAACTACTCAATAGTGAATTAGATATTGCAATTGTAGAAGGGAAAATTAAGCATCCAGATATTATTACAAAAAGTATTATTAATGACCATCTTGTACTTATATGTTCAAATAAGCATAAATTCTACAAAAGAGATTCTATAAAAGTTTCAGAACTTTCAAATCAACCATTAATTATGCGTGAATTAGGAAGTGGTACAAGAGCACAATTAGAAAAGCAATTAAAAGAATTAAAAATCCCAATGAATATTAGATGGTCATGTTATAATTCTGAAGCTATATTGAGAGCAGTTGTAGATAATTTTGGTATTGCAGTTATATCTGAATTACTTATTGAGGATTATTTAAAAAAGCATCTTTTGTGGGCTTGTGATATTGAAGGTATCAACTTACATAGAACATTTGATATTGCATATCATAAAAGCAAGTTTTTTACAGAAAATATCTCATCATTTTTTGATATTTCAGTAGAATTTGGAAAAAAACAAATGAGAAAAAAGAGTATAAGGGTCAACAATTTATAATATATCTAAGCAAAAATATTTAATAAAAATAAGAGCATATTAATATGCTCTTATTTTTATTAAATATTATATTACTAGAGAATTAAAAAAATCTCCTTATTATTTTAAACTACTTAAGCATTAACCTATATTAACACCAAAATTTCCACATAATCCTGCAAGACCATCTTCAAAACCAGAGCCTAAGGCATTGAATTTCCACTCTCCATTATGTCTATATAATTCTGCAACTACTATTGCTGTTTCTATACTAAAATCTTCCCCTAACTCATATTTAATAAGTTCTTCATTAGTTTCTTCATTATAGATTCTTATATATGAATTTTCAACTTGTCCAAAATTTTGTCTTCTTGTAATGGCTTCATTTATAGTAACACTAAATGATATTTTAACAATGTTTTGTGGTATCTTAGATAAGTCCACATTTATTTGTTCATCATCACCATCACCAACACCTGTTCTATTATCACCCATATATTCAACTGCCCCAGAAGCGTGTTTTAAATTATTATAGAATATAAAATCTCCATCATTTGTTACTTTACCATCAGCTCCAGTTAAAAATGCAGAAGCGTCTAAATCAAAATCAAAACCACCATCATATTTATTAATATCCCATCCCAGTCCTACTATTACTTTTTTTAGACCAGGGTTAGTTTTTGTTAAACTTACTTTTTGTCCTTTTGCTAAAGTTATACCCATTTAAACCAACTCCTCGTTATAATTTTTTTTATTGTAATTATTATTTATATGTATTAGATAATTCACGAAGTTCTTCATTTTGACCAAGCCCTAAAGCATTAAATTTCCATTCTTCATTTCTGCGATAAATTTCCCCTGCCAAAACTGTTACTTTACCAGAGAAGTCCTCTTGAAGATTATATTTAAATAATTCTTGTTTGGAATTTGAATCAATTAGTCTTATAAAAGAATTATTCATTTGACTAAAATCTTGGTCTCTTTTTTTAGCTTTGTATATAGAAACTCCAAAAATTATTTTATGTACATATTCAGGTATATCATCTAAATTAACAATTATTTGTTCATCATCACCTTCGCCTCTTCCAGTTAAGTTGTCTCCAGTATGTATAATAGCTTTAGAAGGGTGTTTAAGATTTCCAAAATAAACTAAGTCACCTCTAGAGCTCATTTTATCTTGGTTAGTCAATGCTATTGCAAATGCATCTAGGTCATAGTTTTTTTTACCCAGTTTATTCATATCCCATCCTAATCCTACAACTAAATTTTTTACAGGATTATTGTCTTTTACTAAGCTAACTCTTTGTCCTTTTTGTAAACTAACACTCATTTTAAGTTCTCCTTTTTATATTTTTAGTTTGATTGTCAGTGCCAAGCATAAAAATCATGTTAGATATATTATATACGTATTTAGACTAATTTGGCTATATTTATAAATTATTTATTATATAATTACATGAATATTTTACAATTTAAACATGTCACTATTATGTGGTTTAAATTATTTTGTAGTGTTATAATATTTAAATTTGTATTTGATTGTTACAAAATGGAGTAGGTATTTCAATCAGAGAAAATAATTTTTAAAGTTACTATTTAAATGAGAGTAAAGCTAGAAAGACTTATATAAAATAATAATTAATACATTTAATTGTTTATTTCAAAAAAAGCAAGTATGATATAATATATAAAAAGTTACATTTATATATGTTAATTATACTTGCTGTTTGTTTTGTAATTATTCTATTTTTTTAAATCCATTACCTAAAGCTTCATGTATATCTGTAATTATAATGAATGCATTGGGGTCGACATTTTTTACTAATTTTTTTAATTCGACAACTTCTTTCTTTTCAACTACTACTAAAAGCACATTCTTATTTTCTCCAGTATATGCACCTTCGCCTTTTAGGATAGTTGCACCTCTATCTAAGTCTTCCATTATTTTTTTACTTATATCTTTTGAAAGGTCAGATATAATAGTGAATGATTTTGAATAATTAAATCCTTCAATAAGCAAGTCACTAACTTTTACTAAAATGTATAAGGCGACAGTTGAATAAAGTGCAATTTCAACCTGTCTATTTACTATACCTGATAGAACTACTACAACGCAGTCAACAATACCCATTAAAACAGGTATACTAAACGTAGGAAAATATTTATTTAGTAGGAGTGCCATCAAATCAGTTCCACCTGTAGAGCCATTTATTCTAAAAATAAGACCTTGACCAACTCCCATTAAAATAGAACCAGATATAATTGCAAGATACATATCATTTGTTATATCTAATGTAGACATATTTGCAGTAAGTTTAAGTGCTATAGTAAGAAAAATTATTCCTAAAACTGTTTTAAAACAATCTTTCTTTGAAAGTATTTTGTAAGCAAATATGAATAATGGAACATTTAAAAGTAAATTGACAATCCAAAGTTCTACACCAAATAATGAATTTAAAACAACTCCAAGCCCAGTTATACCACCAGCAGCAATTGCATGTGGATTAAAAAATAAGTTAAGGGAAATTGCCATTAATATACAGCCTACAATTAATATTAAAATTTCTGAAAAAGTTATTCTATCTTTTTTCAATAACATCACTCCTTATATATAGATTATAATATATATTATATAGTTTTTCCAATTTTTAATAAAAGAAATAAAAATATATTATAAAAATAATTTGATTAGAATTTTCAGAAAATAAATGCTATAATTAAAAGTAAATTTAAGGGGAGGTCATAAAATGGCTAAATTAACTCTAGAACATATAAAAGGAAATACATATTATATTGCACTTCCTACAATAGTAGGTGTATATATAGATGGTAATGATGTAATTTTAATTGACAGTGGAAACAATAAGGATACAGCTAGACAAGTTTTAAGATTGTTAGAGGAGAATAATTTAAATCTTAAATTAATAATAAATACTCATTCAAATGCAGACCATATAGGAGGAAATGCATATCTGAAAAATCAAACAAAATGTAAGATTGCCACGACTAAAATGGAAGGATATTTTACAGAAAATCCAATATTAGAATCAGCATTTCTATATGGAGGTTATCCAAGTAAAGCACTGAAGAATAAGTTTCTATTGGCAAAGGAAAGTGAAGTTGATTATATTATACCTTCAAATGGAAAAGTCGTAGACACAGAACTTGAAGCGATTTCTCTTCCAGGTCATTATTTTGAAATGATTGGTATTAGAACTCCAGATAATGTTTTGTTTGTTGCAGATAGTCTTACACCAGAGAATATAATTACTAAATATCATTTCTTCTTCCTATTAGATATAGATTCACAATTTAAGACACTAGAAAAATTGAGAATGTTAGAGGCAGATTTCTTTGTCCCAAGTCACTCTGTCAAAACTACAGATATAAAAAATTTAATTGATATTAACAAGAAGAAGATGGAAGAGATAATAGATAATATTAAAAAGGTTTGTTGTGAGCCAATTATGATTGATGAAGTTATTGAAAAAATGTGTGATTTGTACAATGTAAAGCTGGATTCTAATCAATACGTATTAGTTGGAAGTACAATACGTTCTTATATAACATATTTATATGAGAATGATATAGTTGAATATATATTTGATGGCGGTAAGATGATGATAAAAGCTGTGTAAACAGTCATAATTTTAAAATTATACAATTGAATTATTTGAGTATGACTGTTGTAATAGGAATTAATAGGTATGAAACAGCAGGACCTATAGGAGATAGACAGACTTATGATACGGTAATATTGTCTAATGTATATAAAAGTCTATCTGATAAACTTTCATCAAGTGGATTAGCTGGAGCTATTAACGTACCAATACTTTTGACTAAAGAAATGAAATACCAAAAGTTACTTCAAATAGACTAGATAATAAGAATTTTAATGTTGTAAAAAAATTATATATAATTGGTGGTTATAATACTATTGAAAATTCAGTAGAAAAAGATGTAAAAGCATTGACTGGATAAATAACTATATTTTATTTTAAATATATAATATAATAAAATAGAATATATCAAATGTAGAAGGTGATAGCCTATGAAAAAAATAACAATAAATGATATTGCTAACTTGGCAGGAGTATCTAAAAGTACTGTATCAAGATATCTAAACAATAAAGATATCAGTGATTCTACTAAAAAGAAAATAAAGAAAATAATAGATGAACATGGATATGAGCCGAATGCATTTGCTCAAAGCCTGAGAGCTAAAAAAACATACTTTATTGGTATTATAGCACCTTGTTTAGATTCTTTTGTAAAATCTAAAATTATGATGGCAATAGACGAAGAACTTAAAGAGTTAAAATATACATCATTAATTATTAATACTAGTAGAAAAATAAGGTCGGAAATAGATAGTATATCAAAATTAGCTAGACTAAAAGTTGATGGAATAATACTAGTTGGTACTGAAATAACTAAAGAACATAAAAATGAAATTGAAAAGTTAGATATACCAATAGTTGTAGTTGGACAAAAGGTTGATGGTATCAATAGCATAGTGAATGATGATTATGAGGCAGGGTATACAATGGGTCAATATATTGCTAATAAAAATTACAAAAAAATTGTATATTTAGGTGTTGATGAAAATGATATATCAGTTGGTTTAAATAGAAAAAATGGAGTACTTAATGGTTTAAAAGATAAAGGATATGATGCAAAAGTATTTTATACTGATTTTGACCAAGAAACATCTATACAAAAAAGTAGAGAAATGTTAGAAAATGAAAATCCAGATATGATAATATGTGCAACTGATAATATAGCAATAGCAACAATGAAAGAAATCAATAAGATAGGTAAAAATATACCACAAGATATATCTGTAGCTGGATTTGGAGGATATGACGTATTGTCTATTATAAGCCCTAAACTTACAACAATAAAATTTGAAAATGAAAATGCAGGTAAGGTAGCAGCAAATACAATAGTAAACTTAATACAAGAAAGAAAAGAACCATTATTAAAGGAGATTAAATTTGAATTAATAGAAGGCGAAAGTACAATAAATAAAAATTAGAATGCACATTACGTATATTAGTAATGTGTATTTTTTTACTAAAAAAGAACTATAATTCTAAAAATAGGAAAACTTTTTCAAAAGAAGTATTGCATTCGAAATAAATTTATGATAATCTTTTATTAAACCGGTTTCGAAACCGGTTTAATAAAATCGAGAGGGAGAGCAAAATGAGTGCAAAAATAACTGATTACAATAAAGTATCAAAGCAATTATTAGAGTACATAGGGAATAAACAAAATATAAAAGGCGTAGCACATTGTGCGACTAGATTAAGAATTGTTTTAGATAGCAATGATAAAGCAAATATAAAAGCAATAGAAGAATTAGACGGAGTAAAAGGAGTATTTATAGCATCAAACCAACTTCAAGTAGTATTTGGAGCAGGAATAGTAAACAATGTTTATAAGGAATTTAGTAAAATATCAGGATTTGAAAATATGTCATTAAGTGATGTTAAATCTGAATCGACTCAAAAACAAAACAAATTTCAACAAGCTATAAAATCTTTATCAGATGTATTTGTGCAGATAATACCGGGATTATTAGCAGCAGCATTGCTAATGGGTATTACAGGGCTTTTAGGTCAAGAAGGAATATTTGGAGAATTGTCAATAATAGAAATGTATCCTCAATTAGCAGGGCTTAATAGATTTATAAGTATAGCATCAACAGGAATATTTACTATATTACCAATGTTAGTAGTATATTCTGCAACTATGAGATTTGGAGGAAGTCCAGTATTAGGTCTAATAATAGGAGCTATAATGCTTCATCCAGAACTTGCAAATGCATATGCAGTAGGAAATGGTAGTGTAGTACCAGAAATAATAGATTTATTTGGATTAAAAATTGAGTTAGTAGGATTCCAAGGTGGAATAATAGTAGCTCTTATGATGGGATTTGTAGTAGCTAAGTTAGATAAATTCTTTAACTCAAAAATACATGATATGCTTAAGTTATTCTTAGCGCCGATATGTACAGTTATAGTAGCATCATTTTTATTATTTGTTGTAGTTGGTCCATTAGGAAGAGGCTTAGCAAACATAGTAACATCATCTTTATTATGGACGACTGAAAACTTAGGAATACTTGGATATATGATATTTGCTGGAGTACAGCAAGTTATAGTTATAACAGGACTTCACCATGTTATAGGAGCTGTTGAAGCACAACTTATAGCAGATACAGGAGTTAACTTTATAATGCCTCTTATGTCAGTAGCATTAATAGGTCAAGGTGGAGCTGTATTAGGATATTTAGTATTAAATTGGAAAGATATAAAAGCTCGTCAAATAGGAATATCTTCATTTGCTTCAGTGTTATTTGGAATATCAGAACCAGCTATATTTGGAGTTACTTTAAAATATAAGTATCCATTAATAGCAGGGTGTATAGGTGGAGCAATAGGCGGTGCGTATATATACATGATGAAAGTAACAGCATTGGCATTTGGAGCAACAGCAGTGCCAGGGTTAGCGATAGTGTCTACTCAAGGTGGGGGACATATTCAATATATATTAGCACATTTAATAACAATAGTTGTAGCTATGATAGTAACAATATTACTTGGAAAATTACAGAAAAAATCAGTTAATTAATAAATTATAGATAGCATTAAAAAATGCTATCTATTAATGATTTTTAAGACTATATAAAATTATAAAAGAAAAGGAATAAATGTATGTACAAAGAGCCTAAATATAGAACAATATTAGAATCGACAAAAGAAGAATTAAATAGATTAAGAAATATATCTTTAAATGATAAATATAAACCACTATTTCATATACATCCACAACATGGACTACTTAATGACCCAAATGGATTAGCATATTATAATGGTAAATACCATGTATTTTATCAATGGTATCCATATGATGTAACTCATGGAATGAAGCATTGGGCTTATGTAAGTTCAGATGATTTTGTAAATTGGAATAGAGAAGATGTAGCATTAATACCAATTAAAAGTTATGAATCTCATGGAGCATATTCAGGAAATGCGATAGAAGTAGGTGAAAAACTGCACATGTATTATACAGGGAATATAAAGTATAGTGCAGAAGATAGATATGCATATCAAAACTTAGCTATAATGGATAAGGATGGCAAAATAACTAAATATGAAAATAATCCAATAGTAAGTGAAATACCAAAAGGATATACAGGACATGTAAGAGACCCAAAGGTATTTAAAAAAAATGCTAAATACTTTATGCTACTTGGAGCACAAACAAGTGAAAAAAAGGGAGCTATAATAGTATATGAATCTGAAAACTCTATAGATTGGCATTTTAAAGGAGAATTGAATGTAAAAAATATAGATGAAGATTTTGGTTACATGTGGGAATGTCCAGATTATATTAATATAGATGGAAAAGATATATTAATATTTTCACCACAAGGAGTAGAACCTAAAGGATTTGATTATCAAAATATATATAACGTAGTATATGCTATTGGGAATATGGATTTAGATAATTTAGAATTTGAAATAGATATAATGAAAGAAATGGAAAAAGGATTTGATTTTTATGCACCACAAACATTTGTAAAAGACTCACAAACAATACTATTTGCATGGGCTGGAATGGGAGAAGTTTTATATCCTACAGATAAAAATAAGTGGGCACATTGTCTGACTGTTCCAAGAAAATTAAATATAAAAAATAATAAGTTATTACAAATGCCTGTAGATGAATTAATTAAATTGAGATATGATGAAGCAAGTGGACAAAATACTATAAAAGATAATATCGATATTATAGAAAATGATGAAAATTTATATGAACTTAATATTAATATAAAAAATATTGATAGTGATAAATTTGGTCTAGAATTATTTGCATCACAAGATGAAGGTGTAAAATTAGAATTTGATAAGGTAGAAAGCACAGTAACTTTAGACAGAAGCAACTTTGAAAAAGTTTTCGGTGTTGAGTATGGAACAAATAGAAAAGAATATATAAATATTGATGAAAATACTAATATCAAAGCACTAGCAGATAGAAGTATTTTGGAAATATTTATAAATGATGGTGAAACAGTATTTACTAGTAGAATATTTGCTAAAGCAAATTCTAATCAAATAAAGGTTTATAGTGATAAAATAGTAGAATATAAGTATACTAAATATAAATTAAAGCAAGGTATTGAATTATAAAAACATATTATAAGGGGTAGAAAAGATGAAAAAAGTAATTAGCATAGGAGAAGCTTTAATAGACTTTATACCTAATCAAAATAGGTGTAAATTAAAAAATGTATCAGGATTTAAAAGAGTAGCAGGAGGAGCTCCAGCAAATGCTAGTGCTGTTGTAGCAAAACTTGGAGGCAAATCAAGTTTTATATCGAAGTTAGGGAAAGATGCATTTGGTGATTATATAATAGATGTATTAAATGAAGCAAATGTAAATACTGATTATGTATTAAGAACAAGTAAAGCAAATACGGGGCTTGCTTTTGTATCATTAAAAGAAGATGGTAATCGTGATTTTTCATTTTATAGGAATCCAAGTGCAGATATGCTTTTAGAAGCTGATGAAGTTAAAAAAGAGTGGTTTGATAATTGTCATAGCCTACATTTTTGTTCAGTAGATTTAATAGATAGTCCAATGAAATTAGCGCATAAAAAAGCAATAGAATATGCACTTGAGAATAATAGTATAATAAGTTTTGATCCTAATATAAGGTTACCTTTATGGGATAGTGAACAGTCTTGTAAAAATGCAATATTAGAATTTTTACCTTTTGCTCATATTGTTAAGATATCTGACGAAGAATTAGAATTTATAACAGGAGAAAATGATATAGAAAATGCACTACATAAGCTTTTTGTAGGGAGTGTTGAGTTAGTATTATATACAAAAGGAAAAGATGGAGTAGATGCATACACTAAAAAAGTAAAAGGCATGTGTAAAGGGGTCAAAGTAAATGCAATAGATACAACAGGAGCAGGAGATTCTTATATAGGTTCATTCTTATACACATTATTAGATAAGCAAATAACATTAAATGATATAAAAGAAATGAAGCAAGAAACATTAAATAAATATTTGGAGTTTTCTAATTATTATGCAGCTCGTAGTACAACTATCAAAGGTGCTATAAATTCATATGCAACAAAGAAAGAAATAGCTGAATTTATAAATAATTTATAGTAATAACAAGTAATTGGATTTGAAGAGGATGGTATTTCAAAAAAAATTATTTATGATATAAATATTGGTAGGTATTTTTCATTAAAAATATTTTAAGTGTGTGTTTGAATATGTAAATGTTGTTGGAAATCTCTGTACTTCATTAGATTTAATAGCAAATAATGTAAAACTGAAAAAAGCAAATATAGGAGATTTGATTTTAATTACTAATGCTGGGAGTTACTCATATTCTTTATCTCCACTGCTATTTTCTAGTTATGAGCTTCCTAAGCAATATTATAAAAGAAGAGATGGATACATTGAATAAATTATATTTTAAATATTTAGTTTAGGATATATAATTTTTTATGTATAATGATGAAAATATATATAGTTTTGAGTGACAAAAGGTATAGAGAGCTATAATAGTTCTTTATACCTTTATTTTGTTTTGTAAATTTACTATATTTGTTTTATGAATTTACTATTTCAATAATTGTGCCTTCTGGAAACAATGTTCTAAAAATAAATCTGACTAATGGTCCTGCAATTAGCAGTTGTAATGGTAATGCAATAATAAAATTATTTACTATATTTATAATCCATATAGTGATAAGTGTATTAGAAAACCCAATTGATTTAATGGCTCCAAATAAAGACATACATAAAACCATTCCACATACCATACAACTTGATATAACAATAGCCTTTATAATTTGTTTAGAATCTGGGCTTATAATACTAAATGCTATTTTCTTTGCAATATTAGAAACAATAAACCAGTCAAAAATCATAGCTATGATATATGTAATTGGAAAATCCAACCATGCATCTTTAAAAGTATCTAATGAGAATTTATCGTGTATAGAAATATTATAAACGCTCATAAAAAAGACCATAAAAGCACACATAAGTACTGTAAATATTAAACTTTCTTTTCTATTTTGTGGCATATTCATCTACCTCCAAGTGTAATTTATTTCTATTAGGATTATACATGAAGAAAAATTTTGTCGTAAGTAAAATTTTTAAAATTTGAAATTTATTTTTAGAACGGACTTAAATGAATATAAAAAAATTTTATTTTTTATTGCCTGTATAGTTAATTAAGCGCTCATAAGGTAGCAAATCGCCTTATATGCAGCCCCCGTAAACTCGCATGAAATGGGCGTTTTCTTAAACTCCGCAAATAAGGCGGCACAAGCTGTGACAGTATAGTTTTGTAAAGTTGGGCACCATTTAGGCACAAAAAAACAAAAAAAGCAAGCCCTTGTTTGGCCTGCTGATATCCTTAGCATACTACACACTCCCCAAAATCGGCAAGAGACCGGACAGAGTTTGCGGGCAGAGCCGACAAGCGGACATTGAAAAATAGGGCCTCAAAATCCCTGACATAATGAGCCCATACGAACACGGGGCTGAGGGAGCCTGTATCATTTCATCTGAACCCCCGAAAACGGGCTTCTATCGTTCCGCAGAAAAGTCCCGGCGTGAGACTTAGCTCCGTCCCATGACGGATCTATATTAATGCGCGGTGGAAAGCAAAATCCCACCAAAGACAATCGTAGCAAGCGGTCTTTTTCATCACCCGTAACGGGGCGGCTACGCATCATGCCAGACGATGCAAGCATACCTTTTCCAGCTGATCAATTCTTTGTTTATCAGCGCCCGTAAAGGCGCGTAGCCGCTCTACTTGTGTACCGTTGCGCCCTGCTTGCCACTATTAAAAACAGTTAAAGAGGGAGTACGCAATTTACCAATAAGGTTGTATTAAATTAGCCTGACAAACTGGAATTTTCATTTATACTGGCTTAATCAAACCGTTTTCCCAAAAAGCATCAAAGGTGTTTACTGCACCACCATGTTCGACAATTTTTCCGTTCACAATTTTATCAATATCTACACCAGTCATTTCTATGACCTTATTCGTAGGCGTTATTCCAATAAACTTGCCTTTATGCGTTCCTCTCATAATAAATTCTGAAATAACAGTTTCGCCGTCCTCAAATTGACGGATAATCTCCATTGTGTAGTCTGGATATGTTTTTTTGACAGCCTCAAGGTGTTGCCTCATTCCGTCTATGCCGATAAACATCTCGTTTTCGCCAACCTTTTGCACGCAATCCTTTGAAATATATGATGGAAGCTCATTAAGCAAGTTTTTTGAAACAACCACCTCATAAAAGTATTTTATAATCTCTTTATTGTTCATGGTACACCTCCAAAATAAATTCTAACTTGTCCAGTTCGTTAAACTGGGATTTGCCTTATTTCTTACTCTTAAATTTGTTAATAGCAGTTCCCACGATTACTCCTAATATAAGTCCAAATACTAAGCCGTAACACATTAATATTCCTATTTTCCCTTGAAAAATCCCTAAAGCGCAACCAGTTGCCAGCCCCAGTATCATGCCTAAAAACATACATATAATGATTGCTTTATTATCTTTATTCATAGTCCTTTTCCTTCACAACTTCCAATTTGTCGAGTGCGCCTTCTCCGCCTAAGGCGTGCAAATCCATAACTAGTTTAATATAAGCGTATGGGAATGTCAAGTAGCTTATTTCATTACTTCATGCTACTGCTCATAACTCTGTTTGTCTGCTTGGGCACCATTTTAACCTTTGTAGGATTGTATCGCATACAGCATAAATGTTGGTTTTATAGGCTTTTCCAGCTGAAAAAAGTATTTTATTGCCGATAAAGATTTACTATTTTTTATTGAACTTTGACTATAAAATAGCTTGAAATCTCTTATATCTCTTTATAAGCCAATGCCTGCAAAGCCCCATTCTATCAGGGTTTTCAGGCATTGGCTTATTTTTGTGTTAAAACTTTTTATTAGGTATTTTTGTAAGGTAGGGCGGGAATTGGGCGGAATTTTATTTTTCTATCTAGCTGATAAATAGAATACCTGCGGAACATTAGACGTCCATTTTAAGGTGTTGGATATTGTGCTATTCCCTTTATTGTTTTGAGCGTCATAGCGCCCTATATGCTCTAATGCAAAGTATGTCCTTATAGTACCAGCGCCCGCAAAGGCGCGTAGCCGCTCCACTTGTGGAGCGTTCGCAAGGGAGCAAAGCGGCCCTTGCCGGGGGATTGGGGGAGGCCCCCAACAAGCGGTTTGAACAGTTTTCGCAGAGCGGAAAATGGGCAAATGCACAACGGTGTGTACCGTTGTGCCCTGCTTGCCACTATTAAAAACAGCTAAAGAGGGAGTATGCCTTATACCCAATAAAGCGCATTTAACAGTCAGGCAAATCTAAAGCTGATGTTTCGATTATTCACTTTCCCTTTTAAAGAAAAAGAAACCATCTTTACGCTGAACAAGTTCCCAACCGTCACTTCCTAATTCATTTAGTTGAACTTCAATATCTTGTGCTACTTTTTCATACTGCTTTGTATTCATAGCTAAAGCCGTTGCGATTGTTATAACCTTATATTCATATTTTTTCATTGAAAATGCCTCCTCCAATTTCTATTTTGTCGAATACGCCTTTTCCGCCTAAGGCGTATAAATTTATAACTGGTTTTTTTCATTTTAATATGAGCGCATGGAAATGTCAAACAGTCCATTTCGTTTCATTACTTCATGCTACTGTTCATAACCTTGTTTGTTCGTTTGGGCACCATTCGGGCACCATTTTAACCGTTGTAGGACGGCTTCTCACATAGCAGAAATGCTGATTTCATAGGCCTTTCCGGCTGAAAAAAGGATTTTATAACCGCCGAATATTTACTATTTTTTATAGTTATCCATAGAAATTGGTTTTTTATCTATTTTAATTTTATATTGTAGAATAAAGATTTATTATGTAATTTGTTATGAAATTATATCAAGAAATAGTTCTTGGTAAAAATTGGAAAATATTATTATCGACAAAATCTTTGACTTAAAAACTATATTGCGATAGTATTAATTTAATAAAAGTTTGAGAGGGGCGTAAGGTTATGACAATTTCAAAAATACCACAAGCAGAATTAAAAGTTATGAAGTTTATTTGGGGGAAAAATGATACAGTAACATCAAAAGAAACTATTGAAGCTATGGAAAAAAAATATGGATGGAAACAAACAACTACATTGACACTTTTATCAAGACTTGTTAAAAAGCATTTTTTAAATGCAGAAAAAATAGATAGATATACTCATTATACAATAGTTGTTGGACATAAGGAGTATTTAAGTGTTGAGACAAAAGATTTTTTAAGTAATATACACGATAATTCTTTACAGAGTTTGGTTTCAGCATTACATGACGATGAAGTTATAGATAAGGATACATTAGATTTATTTGAAAGTCATTTTAAAAACTTAGAAGAGGAGTAATTATGTAGTCTAAAACTCTAAGATTTAAATTAATATATGGCTGAAAAAATCCATAAAGGGTATTATTTAATCAGTTACTCACTATTTCATAAAGTAATATTAAATAGGTTTTAATTAGTAAAGTACCTATAAATATTTGGAATAGGAGTATCAAATTAAATGATACCACTTATCCTATTAAATAGTGACTTTTAACATTTAAAATAATTTTATAACCTATCAATATTTACTAATCTAAATCATTATTTCTATTTAACCATATCAAAATATACCCCGATACAATTTATTCAAATAAAAAGCTAATATTTACTTTTTTATGTATATTTTTACATGATTTTATATAAGAGTTTTTTTATTAAAGATATATATACTTATATATAGAAATGTTATTCAAAAAAGTATTTTTAACTTTAAAAATTAATGTTAAAAAGTAAGCTTATAAACTAATATTAAAAATTATATTTTAAATATCTTAAATGAACCAGTCTTACATATATTTCCGATGGATTATATTGATAAAAAACACTAAAATTAAATTAATAAAAGTACTTGGAGGGATGGTAATGAAAGAGGAAAATTTTATTAATATTGAATACGAGGATAAACGTTTTTCAATTAATAGCAAAGAAGTTTTGTACATAGAGAAGCAAGAATATGAATCAAAGATTTATACAGAAAATGGTAATTATGAAGTTGGAGAAAATGCTCCTTGTATAAGAAAACTAATAAAAGAAGAAAATTTTTTCAAATGTAGTAATAGTTATATTGTAAATTTAGATAAGTGTGAATTTTATCTAAGCAATAATTGTATTTTTGTGAATAATAATTTTATAAGAATTTTAGGTTCAGAAAGAAAAAAGAAGTTAAAAAAGAAATTAGAAAAATTATATGATTATGAAGATTAATCTTGAGAGGCTGTATCTTATACAGCCTCTTTATTTATTGTATTATTAATAAATTTCAAATTATGATAAAATATAAAACAAGTAACTTATTTCAAAATAAAATACTTTTAAAAGAAAGGGACGAGATATGGGAGATTATAATAAAATGCTTGAATTAAAAAATAACTCAGGTACTAACGAAAGACAGTTAAAATATCCTTGTATCTATAAACATTTCAAAGGAAAATATTATGCTACAATGGGGATTAGTAAAGCTATTGATAATGTAGAAAACATATGTGAACTATACAGTGGAGAAAATTTAATCCAAAATAGAAATAAATATAAGTTGATTATTAGACATACTGAAAGAGAAGAAAATATCTATGTATATATGGATTTAGATGGAAATTTTTATCATAAAAAAGAAAAAGATACTAATGATTTAGTTTTATACAAGACTTTATATGATGATACAGGAATATTTGCAAGACCTTTGGATATGTTTTTAGAAAAAGTAGATACAGATAAGTATGTTAATCCAATTCAAAAGTACAGATTTGAAGAAGTTTATAAATAATATAAGAAAGATGTGTTTATAAATTTAGAAAAATCCTTTAATAGTGCAATAACTTGTAGAAATATAAATGAGATTTATTGTAAATAATATGTTAGATTAGGTTATAAAATAGAAACAAAGTAAAGTATTATATGATATAATTAAATTTTGAGAAGTGATAATTTATATTTAATAAAAATAGGCATATATTAGGAGGACATATGGGAAATACTTTTTATATAGTTAGACATGGACAAACAGATTGGAATCTATTAGGAAAAACGCAAGGTCATGGTAATTCTGACCTTACACCTCAAGGTATAAATCAGGCAAAAGAACTTTCTGAAGATATTGGAAAGTATCCAATTGATTATATTTTTAGTAGTGACCTTGGAAGAGCAATGCAAACAGCTCAAATTTTAGGAGATAAGCTTAATATTGAAGTTCAAAAAACTGAATCACTTAGAGAAATGGGATTTGGAGTTTGGGAAGGTCTTTTAATAAAAGAAATTCAAAAAGATTACTCAGATATATATTCAACATGGAGAAATGAGCCACACTTAGTAAATATACCAGAAGGCGAAACTCTTAAAATTATAAAAGAAAGAGTAGATGCTTTTATAAAGGAATTAAATGAAAAATATGATAATAAAAATATAATTCTTGTTACACATTCAATTACATTGAGAGTTATGTTATTGTCATTTTTAGAATCAGGTATGGAAAATATATATAGAATTAAGCAGGATAATACTGCTTTAAACATAGTAGAATTTAAAGATTATGGACCTGTTATAATAAAAATGAATGATACAAGTCATATAAAAAATCATGTAAAGATAAATAATTCTGCATTAGAGTAGGAATCAATTATAAGGAGAAATTTATGAGTAAAGTTATAGTAGTTGGTGGAGGTGCCTCTGGAATGATGGCAGCTTTGGTAGCTTCGAAAAATAATAATGAAGTAATATTAGTTGAGAGAAATGGAGAATTAGGGAGAAAGCTAAGAGCAACTGGTGGAGGTAGATGCAATTTTACCAATAACAGGGAGATAGAAGATTTTTTTGATAAAGTCGTTAATAATAAAAAATTTCTCTATAGTAGTTTCTATACGTTTACAAATAAAGACCTTATTTCGTATTTTGAAAGTAGAAATTTAAAATATAAGATTGAAGAAGAAAATGACCACAAAGTATATTCTAAAAATGATAAATCTATAGAAGTAATAGAAGTATTAAATAAAGATTTACTCAATCACAATGTAAAGATAGTGTATAATAAAAAAGTTGCAGACATTATAACTGAAGACATTGCTCCAAAAGATGACTCTAATAAGGACAAGTCAAAGTATCTAGTAAAAGGAATTATTTTAGATAATGGAGATAAGATACTAGGAGACAAGATTATTATATCAACTGGAGGAGTGAGTTATCCAAAAACGGGTTCAGATGGTTCAATGTACAAGATTCTTAAAAATCATGGACATACATTAAATAAACTATATCCTGCTTTAGTTCCGCTTAGAATAGAGGAAAAATGGATTAAAGATTTGCAAGGAATATCCATGAAGAATGTGGAAATATCTTGTAAGATTAAGAAAAAGAAAATATCAAAATCGGGGGATATGTTATTTGCACATTTTGGGATAACAGGACCTTGTGTGCTTATAATGTCTTCTTATATTAATAAGATTATTGAAAGAGAAAAGGTAGAATTAAATATAGATTTCTTACCAAATTTAAGTCATGATGAAATTTCTAGTATAATCAGAGAATTTCCAAATAAAAATATTATAAATAATCTTAGGCAAATACTACCTCAAAATTTCTTAAAAGAAATTCTATCTCTATTATCTTTGAGTGATAAAAAAGCAAGTGATTTATCTAAGGTAGATGAAATTAAAATTATTGAGTATATAAAAAATATGAAGCTAACTTGTAATGGAACTACAGGTATAAACACTGGTATGGTTACTTCTGGTGGTATCTCAGTTAAAGAAATTAATTCCTCTACTATGGAATCTAAGTTAATTAAGAACTTGTTTTTTACAGGTGAGGTAATTGATATAGATGCAGAAACTGGTGGATACAATTTACAAATAGCGTTTTCAACTGGATACCTTGCAGGTATTAGTGTATAAATGTAGTTTTTTTATTAATAATTAAATATAAATAGAGGTGTATATATGGGTAATTTAGTTATAGCCGTAGATGGTCCAGCAGGAGCTGGAAAGAGTACAATAGCTAAGATAGTAGCAAAAAAGTTAAATATAAATTATATAGATACAGGTGCTATGTATAGAGCAGTTACTTATAAATGTTTAAAAAGTGGTATTGATGTCAATAATGAGAAGGAAGTTATTCAAATAGCTAGAAATTCAGATATAGATTTTAAAAATAATAGTATATACTTGGATAAAGAAGTTATGGACGAAGAAATAAGAACAATAGAAGTAAGTAACAATGTTTCTAATGTAGCTAAGATAAAAGAAGTAAGAGAGTTAATGGTTGAAGTTCAACGAAAAATAGGAACAAAAAGTTCAGTAATATTAGATGGTAGAGATATAGGTTCATATGTTTTCCCAAATGCAGATTATAAATTCTTTTTAGTAGCTACTCCAGAAGAAAGAGGAAGTAGACGTTATAAAGAACTTTGTAATAAGGGATATAATACTACTTTAAAAGAAGTAATTGAAGATATAATAAAACGAGATGAAATGGATTCAAATAGAGAATTTGCTCCATTAGTAAAAGCTAATGATGCGTTAGAAATAGACACTACAGGAAAAACTATAGAAGAGGTTGTGTATGAAGTTGTGTCTAAAATAAATCTTTAGTTTAATGTATCAGAATGAAAATATAATGTAGTGTTGAAGGGAGATAAACGTGAATTTTTATAGATTTGCAATAAATATTTTTAAGGGTTTTTCTAAATTATTTTTTAAGTATGAGGTTATAGGTGCACAGAATATCCCTGATAGAGGGAATATAGTAATAGCTTCAAATCATAAGTCCAATCTTGACCCTATATTCTTGGCAGCGGCTATAGAAAATAGAGAAATAGCTGCAATTGCAAAAAAAGAATTATTTGAAGTAAAGCCATTAGGATTTATATTAAAAAAATTGCATGTTATGCCTATAAATAGAGAAAAGCCAGATGTATCTACAATAAAAACTATTTTAAGGTCAATTAGAGATGGTTATGTATTAGGAATATTCCCAGAAGGGACTAGAATAAAGGGGGATTCTTTTGGTAAGGCTAAGGCAGGTCTTTCTGTATTTACAATAAAAAGTAAGTCTAAAGTTGTTCCAGTATCAATAATATCCAAATATAAACTTTTTAGTAAAGTAATTGTATATATTGGAGAGCCAATATCATTTGAAGAACATTTTAAGGAAAAATTAAGTAATGATGACCATGAAAGAATATCACAAGAGATTTTAGAAGTGATAAAACAAAATTACTTTAAATATTCAAAATAAGGGGGTAAACTTGTGAACGTAAAAATAGCAAAAAATGCTGGCTTTTGTTTTGGAGTAAAAAGGGCAATGAAAATGGCATGGGACGAAGTTGAAAAAAATGATTCTGGCATATATGCTTTAGGTCCTCTTATTCATAACAAACAAGCAGTAGCAAAATATGAAGAAAAAGGTCTTAAGACTGTAGATGAAATTGATATAATACCAAACTATGAAAATATGATAATAAGGTCTCATGGAGTTCCTGAGAAGATATATAAAGAAGCAAAAGACAAAAAACTAAAAATTGTGGATACTACATGTCCATTTGTAAAGAAAATACATACAGTAGTAAGTGAGTATCATAATAAAGGCTATGAAATAATAGTTATTGGAGATATGAAACATCCAGAAGTTATAGGTATAAATGGATGGTGTGAAAATTCAGCTATAATAATAAAGACTTTAGAACAAATGGAAAATATGGAGTTTGATAATTCAAAAAAATATTGTCTTGTTGCACAGACTACAATAAATCCAGATTTATATCTAAGTATAGTTGATAAACTATCAGATAAATTAGAAAAAATAGTATTTAATGATACAATTTGTTCAGCTACAAAAACAAGACAAGAATCAGCTAAAGAACTGGCTAAAGAAGTTGATTGTATGATAGTTATAGGAGGCAAACATAGTTCAAATACTCAAAAGTTAGTAAAGGTTTGTGAAGACTTAGTACCAACTTTTGCAATAGAGACTAAGGATGAATTGGATGTAAAAATGCTTAAAAAATATAAAAATTTAGGTATTACAGCAGGGGCATCTACACCTAATTGGATAATAGAAGAGGTTGTAACATTCCTTGAAAATTTATAAATTTGATAGATAATAAAAACAGGTGGATATTGTTATGATATAGAACTTATCATAATGTCCACCTTTGATTTCATATTACATGTGGTAAATAGATAACCTAATATCAAAAAGTGTGTATCTTAATACGAAAAATTAATAATATAAGATGCGCACTTTTTAATATTAGAAAGTTAAAAGAAATATTGATATTGATTATCAATAGAAAATATAATATAATTATTGCAAAATTAGTGTAGGAGGTAAATTAATGGAAATGTTAATATCCGCTTCTGAAGAGGCATTTTTACATGTAGGCTCTATGATTGGATTTTTTATTTTGTTATTTGGATATATTAATTATAAAACTAGTGGAAATTTTACTAATATCATATCAAAAAACAGAAAGCTTCAACCTTTAATGGGTGCTTTAATTGGAGCTATACCAGGTTGTGGGGGAAGTTTGGCAATAATGCCCTTGTATATAAATGGTAAATTAAGCTTTGGGGCAATAATTGCGAGTTTAATAGCTAGTATGGGAGATGCCGCATTTATACTTATTTCATCAAATATTAAAATGTATTTTTTTGTCACTATAGTTAGTACCATTACAGGAATAATAACTGGGCAACTAGTGGATTATTTTAAACTAGAAGAAAAATTAGGGCTAAAAAAGCGTAGAGAATCGGATAAATACAATATAAGTAAAAATAATTCTAAAGAAAATAAAGAACAACATAATCATGATGAAATAATTTTGGACAATCTAGCTAAATCTCATGGAAATACAAATAGACTTGCATTCATAATAACACATGGAAAAGGATATAAAATTTATATAGGAATTATATTAATCGGCTTTATATTTATGTCACTTGCTCACTCTGGACTTAATCTTCCTATAATTGAGAAATTACATTCATTAGAAGAAATGATAGCAGTAATTGGAATATTATTTTCAATAATTTATATGTGGTGTTTTAAAAAGGTATTTAAGAATTCTAATCAAAAAGAGGAAGAAAATAAAAAGATTTCTCTAAGAGAAATGCTTATACATTCTGTTGGTGAAATATCATTTGTAATTACATGGATTTTTATTGCATATCTTATCTACGATTTGATAATATTAATTTTAGGTGGAGATGAATACTTGGTTAAGCTAGTATTATCAACAGGTGTAATAAGTGTATTTATAGGCGCAGGTCTTGGGCTTATTCCAGGTTGTGGTATACAAATTGTGCTTATGTCATTTTATTTGAAGGGAACTATACCACTTGGGGCGGTGATAGCCAACTCTATATCTCAAGATGGGGATGCACTTTTCCCACTTCTAGCAATGGATAAAAAATCTTCTTTATGGGCTATGATTATTACTACTATACCAGCAATACTTGTAGGTATGATAGTTTATGTATTTTTAGGATAAATATAATTATGAATAAAAAAAGTATTGATAAAATAATAAGATACATAAACTTGTTTGTAAGAATAGTGAAGATTAAATATAGAAATAAAAAAATTCAATATTACTTAAATATTAATGAGAACATGGGAAATAATATTATTCCTCATGTTCTCTCTATTTAATTAAATTGGTAATGGAACAAATTTCAAGTGATACTTTCTATTAAAACTCATATATAATATATATTAATAAATCAAACTATGATATGTAATACGACTAGTATATTGATATAAAAACTTAAGAGGAGTTGTAAAGCATGGGTAATTTAAAGAGACAGTGTGATGTGGCAAGTGGAAGAGAGAAAGCTGACATTGTACTTAAAAATGGGACAATCATAAACGTATTTACAGAAGAGCTAATAGTAGGAGATATAGCAATGGTAGGAGATACTATTGTTGGTATTGGTGATTATAATGGCAATGTAGAAATTGATTGTAGAAATAAATATATATCACCTGGTTTTATTGATGCACATATGCATATTGAATCTACAATGGTAATGCCAATTGAACTATCAAAAACAATATTAAAATCAGGTACAACAACTATCATAGCTGACCCACATGAGTTAGTTAATGTAAAGGGAGCAAGTGCAATAGATTTTTTATTAGAATCGACAAAAGATATACCACTTAATGTATATATTATGATGCCTTCATCTGTACCTGCAACAAGTTTTGAAACTAATGGAATTGGTAAATTTAGTGCAAAAGACATGGAGAGATACATAAATAATCCTAGAATTTTAGGTTTAGGAGAGGTAATGTGTTTCAATGATGTTATAAATTCTGAAAATGAAATCTTGGATAAACTAGAGCTTTTTAAAAATAAGGTGGTAGACGGACATGCACCAAATGTAAATGGAAAATCACTTCAGACATATGTATGTGCAGGAATAGAAAATGACCATGAATGTATAACTTTTGATGAAGTATATGAAAAATTGAGAGCGGGACTAAAAATTTTAATAAGAGAAGGAAGTGCAGCAAAAAACTTAAAATCTATAGTAAGTGGTATGTTAAAGCATAATTTACCAATTGAAGAATTTATGTTTTGCACAGATGATAAGCACCTAGATGACATAGAAAAACAAGGTCACATAAGATGGAATATAAAATGTGCGATTGATTTAGGTATGGAACCTATAAAGGCTATAAAAATTGCAACTTATAATTCTGCAAGAGCATATGGGTTAAAGAAAATTGGAGCAATAAGTGCTGGTTATAAGGCAGACATTGTTGTATTGAATGATTTGGATAAAATGAAAGTGGATAGTATCTATAAAGATGGTAAATTAGTAAAAAAAGAAATTTTCTCTACTTACAATTATGAGATTAAAGATAAAGAATTACTTAATACAGTTAAATTTAAAGATATTAATAAAGAAAAAATACAGTTAAAATTAAATGAAAAAAATTATGTAATGGAAATTGTGCCTTATCAAATTTTGACAAATAAGTTATATGAATCTCTACCAAGTTCAGATGGATATTTTGTTCCAAATGAAGAGTATTCTAAGCTTTGTGTTGTTGAGAGGCATAGAATGACTGGAAATATATCAGTTGCTCCACTAAAAGGATTTGGCATAAAAAATGGAGCAATAGCTACTACTGTGGCTCATGATTCTCATAACATTATAGTTGCAGGAGATAACGATGATGATATTCTAATTGCAATAAATTATTTAAAAGAGATTCAAGGTGGTTATGTGATTGTATCAAATGGAAAAGTTATTGCACACTTAAGTCTTCAAGTGGCTGGATTAATTAGTACTCTTACAGCTGAAGAAGTACAAGAAACTACTGATAATATGTTGGAGATAGCAAGAAAAATGGGAGTTCCAAAGTATGTAGACCCTTTTATTACACTTTCTTTTATGGCACTTCCTGTTGTTCCACAAATAAGACTTACTGATTTAGGTATGTTTGATGTTGAAGAATTTAAATTTATATAGATTAAGACATTATAAAAATAACAATAGATGGAGCTGTCTCAAAATAGAGGTAGGTTTCTTTTTCATTGTTGAAACGATGAAAATATATTAATTTATTATTTAACCTTATTTTAAGTTCAAATATCCCAACAAAACTATTTTCAGCCTATTTTAGCACATAAATATATGAAAATTATATGTTTATAAAATTTTATAAATAAAAAATAAAATATTTTATTTATATATAGATTTATAGGGTAATAATATAAGCATAATATAAAAATTATCAATAAAAACAAAAGGAGAGATATTTATGTTGAGTATAGGAACAAAAGCACCAGAATTTACACTAGAAGATAAAGATGGAAATAAAGTAAGTATATCAGATTTTAAGGGGAAAAAAGTAGTAGTGTATTTTTATCCTAAAGATAACACACCAGGTTGTACACGTCAAGCTTGTGCTTTTAGAAATGCGTACGATGGATTTAAAAAGGATGATGTACAAGTTATTGGCATAAGTAAAGATAGCATAAAATCACATCAAAAATTTGCAGAAAAGCATGAACTTCCTTTTATTTTACTTTCTGACCCTGATTTAGTTGCTATAAAAGCTTTTGATGTATGGAAAGAGAAAAAAATGTATGGAAAAACTGCATTTGGAGTTGTACGTGCGACATATATTATAGATGAAAATGGAATTATTGAAAAAGTTTTTGAAAAAGCAAAACCAGATACAAATGCACAAGAGATTCTTGAATATTTGGAAAAACAGGAGCAATAAGAATTTATGATTATAATGTTATCACCAGCTAAAAATATGAAGAATATAGAAATATTTGATAGAGATTTGAATTTGCCCTGTTTTATAGATAATACAAAAGAAATAGTTGAAAATATAAATACATTTAGCATAGAAGATTTTAAAAATAAAATGAAAATTAATGAAAAATTAGCTGTGTTAAATAAAAATAGATTTGAAAGCATTAAGTTCGATAGATTAGGAAGCCCTGCAATCTTAACTTATGATGGAATACAGTATAAAAATATAGAAGCAGAAAATTTTACAAAGCAAGATGAAGAATTTGCAGATAGTTGTATTCGAATCATAAGTGGATTGTATGGGCTTGTAAAACCATACGATAGTATATATGAATATAGGTTAGAAATGCAGACAAAATTACAGATAGGTGAGTTTAAGAATTTATATGAATATTGGGGAAATCGCATATATAAAGAATTAAGCAAAGAAAAAACAGCTATCATTAATCTTTCATCAAATGAATACAGCAAGTCAATAGAAAGATTTATTAAAGATAGTGATACATATATTACATGTACTTTTAAAGTAAACAAAAATGGTATATTGAAAGTGGAATCTACACAAGCAAAGAAGGCTAGAGGTATGATGGCAAAGTACATTGTAAAAAATAGGATAATAGATATTGAGGAGCTAAAAAAGTTTAACTTAGAAGGATATAAGTACCAAGAAAACTTATCTGATAATAGTGAATACATATTTGTAAAAGAGTAGAATTTTTTATTAAGTATTAAATGGCATTGTTAAATTTAGGTAAAATATACTTATTGTGTATTGAACTGAACTTGATTTTAAAATATAATTACTCTTAAATCAAAAAAGAAAGGAGTGGTCTTCCAAAATGGAAAATCACAAACAGATGCCTTGGCATTCAAGAGCAACTCATGAAATTTTAGAAAGTCTAGATTCATCAGAGGAGGGGCTCACCGATACCGAGGCGGAAAAACGGCTTAAAAAGAGTGGTGTTGTCTTTAATATTTGGCGAATTTACAGAAGCTTTTGTAATACTAATAATTGTAATAGTAAATGCAATTATTGGTATTGTTCAAGAAAAAAAGGATGAAATATCATTAGAAGCATTAAAAAATATGAATTCACCTATAGCTCGTGTGTCCCCATTTGATAAACTTAGAATAATAAAATCTTTAAAAAGAATTGGAGAAGTACCAGCAATGACTGGGGATGGTGTAAACGATTCTCCTGCCTTAAAATCTGCTGATATTGGTATAGCTATGGGTATAAGTGGTACAGATGTTGCAAAAGATTCTTCTGATATGATTTTAATGGATGATAGCTTTACAACAATTGCTTATGCAATAAAAGAAGGTAGGCGTGTATATAGGAACATACAAAAAGTTATACAATTCTTGCTTGTTGGTAATATAGCAGAGATACTTACACTGTTTGTAGCAATACTATTAAATTGGGATACTCCACTTCTTGCTGTTCATATTCTGTGGGTAAACCTTGCAACTGCTACACTTCCAGCTCTTGCTCTTGGAGTTGACCCACCAAGCAGAAATATAATGAAGCATCAGCCAGTGAAATCAACCACTTTGTTTGAAAAAAACCTTATACAAAGAGTTGTTACCCAAGGTATATTTGTGGCAATAATGACTATTTTAGCATATAAAATTGGTCTTAATATAGAAAATCATTCTGTAGGTCAAACAATGGCGTTTTGTGTATTAGCATTTTCACAGATGTTACGAGCATTTAGCCAGCGTTCAAATATAGATTCAATGTTTAATAGAAATAATGGTAAAAATCCATTTCTTTTAATCTCGTTTTTAACTTCTGCATTGCTAATAGCAGTAATACTGTTTGTACCTGTTTTTAGAAATGCTTTTAGTCTAACTATTTTAAATAGTTCAGAGTGGCTTATAACAATTGTTTTAGCTGTAATGTCTGTAGTTCAAGTAGAGGTTGGGAAAGTTATTAAAAGAAAAAAATTAAAAAAATAGTTGACAAAATTAGGAAAAATATATAAGATATAAAACATAGAAAAATTAAATAAATCTTATCCAGAGAGGTGGAGGGACTGGCCCTATGAAACCCGGCAACCAGTATATTTATATACATTGGTGCTAAATCCTGCGGCGAAAGCTGAGAGATGAGTATAATTAAGCTTATACAGAGCCTGAGTTATATACTCAGGCTTTATTTATTTTAAATCTCATCTGATAAATAGTTTAATTTTTTTAATAAAATCTAAGGGGGATATAAAAATGTATAATAAAGAGACAATATGTGTGCAAGGAAATTATAAACCAGGTAATGGAGAACCAAGAGTATTACCTTTATATCAAAGTACAACTTTTAAATATAGCAGTATAGACCAACTTGCTGAATTATTCGATTTAAAGGTTGATGGACATATATATTCAAGAATAAGTAATCCTACTATTCAAGCTTTTGAAGAGAAAATAAGTTTACTAGAAGGAGGAGTATCTTCTGTAGCTGTATCATCAGGTCAATCTGCAAATATGTTGGCAGTTTTAAATATATGTAAATCAGGAGATAGCATACTTTGTTCTTCAAAAGTATATGGAGGAACATTCAATTTATTAGGACCTAGTCTTAAAAAATTTGGTATAGATTTAATATCGTTTGACTTAGATTCAAGTGAAGATGAGATAGCAGAACTTGCAAATGAAAATACTAAAGTTGTGTTTGCAGAAACACTTGCAAATCCAACTCTTGAAGTTATAGATTTTGAAAAAATAGCAAATGTAGCTAAGAGGATTAATGTTCCATTTATAGTTGATAATTCATTAGCATCTCCAGTGCTTTGTAACCCTTTAAAGTATGGAGCAAATATAGTTACTCATTCTACTACAAAATATTTAGACGGGCATGCTTCAAGTGTTGGGGGAATTATAGTAGACGGTGGAAACTTTAACTGGGATAATGGAAAATTTCCAGAATTAGTTGAACCAGACCCAACGTACCATGGAATAAGTTATACTGAAAAATTTGGAAATGCTGCGTATGCAACTAAAGCAAGAGTTCAATTACTTAGGGATTATGGAAATTGTTTAAGCCCGTTTAATGCATATCTTACTAACTTAAATGTTGAAACACTGCACCTTAGAATGGAGAGACATAGTGAAAACGCACTTAAAATAGCTAGGTTTTTAGAAAAACATGAAAATGTAGACTGGATTAATTATCCAGGGCTTGAAGATAACAAGTATTATGAGAATGCTAAAAAATATTTATCAAAAGGGTGTAGTGGAGTTTTATCATTTGGAGTAAGAGGTGGGCTAGAAAATGCAAAAAAATTTGTGGAAAAACTACAGATAGCATCTTTAGTTACGCATGTTTCAGATGTAAGAACATGTGTTATACACCCAGCTTCAACTACTCATAGACAATTAACAGAAGAACAATTAATTGCATCTGGAGTATTGCCTTCACTAATAAGATTGTCAGTTGGAATAGAAAATGTAGAGGATTTAATAGCTGATTTAAATCAAGCTTTAAATTTCTAATATTCTAAGAGAAAGAGAAGTGAAAAAATATGGCTTTAATACTACCAAAAGGATTACCTGTTATTAATAAATTATTAGATGAAGGAATAGATGTAATTTACAAAGAAGATTTTAATAAGGAATTAAAATATGAAGAAAACATAGATACTAAGATAGCTATACTGAATCTAATGCCTATAAAGATAGATACAGAATTAGATTTACTAAGAAGGATAGATAAAACAGGATTCAATGTATCTGTGGAATTTATTAAAATTTCAACAAGAGAGAGTAAGAGAAGTTGCAATGAATATGTTAAAGAATTTTATAAAACATTTGATGAAGCCAAAGAAGAATACTTTGATGGTCTTATAATAACAGGAGCTCCAGTTGAACAAATGGAGTTTGAAGAAGTTGATTATTGGAATGAACTAGAAGAGATTATGGATTATTCTAAAAGAAAAACTAAATCTACATTATATATATGTTGGGCAGCTCAAGCAAGTCTTTACAAATACTACAATGTAAAAAAACTACCATTAAGTAAAAAATGTTTTGGAGTATTTAAGCATAAAGTAGATAAGAATAGTAAGATAGTAGATGGGTTTGAAAAAGAATTTTTTGCCCCACATTCAAGACATACTACTGTAAATATTGAAGCTCTAAAAGAGAATAAAGAGTTGAGCATTGTGAGTCATTCTAAAGAAGCTGGTCCTTATATAATTACAAATTCGAGAGATGTATTCGTAATGGGTCATAGCGAGTATGATAAATACACTCTTGATAAAGAGTATAAGAGGGATATAAATAGAGGTGATGAAATATCGATACCTCAAAATTACTACATTAATGATGACCCTTCAGAAGAGCCAGCTGTAAAATGGAAAAAACATTCAGAATTGTTGTTTAGAAATTGGATAAAAAACTATTTGATACAATAAATTTTAATAGTATATAAATGTTAACTAAATAAAATATAGAGATTTATAGGTATAAAGTTAATCTTAATGATTCTTTATACCTTATTTTAAAAAAAATTTGACCTTATAATAGTAGTTTTATATATTATGGAAATCACTTTAGGTGTAGATAAAGGTAGTTTTAATTTTATACATGATATGATAATGGGAGATTAAACCTTTAGATTATCAATAAATTTGTATTTTAATTTTTAAAATAGATTAAAAATGGAGAAATCGGTGTAAAATATATACATCGATTTTTTATTAAATTTTATCAAAAGCATCCTGTATAAAATTAAATATCCATAAGATAACAAAATTCCAACTGAAGTTACAATATTGTAATTGACAATGAATACTTAATACTATAATATTTAATACATTAAACATTATAGTATTAAGTATTCATTTACAGGATAAACTTAAGCCTAAAGTTAATAGTTAGTGGAATAAAGTATTTTCGTAGGGAGCGTTTGTATGGACGAGATGAGTTTTAAGAAAGAGCTATTAGAGTTGACTAGGGATATAAATATGAAGTTTGCAACTTTATTAAGTAAGTTTTATCAGCCACTTGGTATTACAGCAGTGCAAGCTTTGATTTTATCAGAGTTATGTGAACATGGAGAGAAAAAAATAAGCGATTTAGGTAAAAACTTAAACATGACAAATAGTAATGTATCAGTAATCTGTCAGAGACTTGAAAAAAATGGTTTTTTAAATCGCATAAGAGATATAGAAGACCAGCGAATTGTGAAAGTAAAAGTTACAAATAAATCATTGGATATACAAGAGAATATTTCAAGTAGTATTTTTGATAGTTATTTTGAAAATATGACTAGTGAAAAATTGCAAGATATGAAAGATATAATAGAAGGTTTAGAAAAATTAAATAAGCTTTTAACTCACATTGATTGCAAATAACATAAAAATAATTTAAAGGAGAATAAAATTATGGATGAACATAAACCCCAAAAAAGGTCTGCACTCTATTATTATACAGTTATAATAATAGTAGTAATGTTTTTAAATGCTTTAATATTTCCAAGTTTAATGGATAAAAAAATGGTTGAGATTGACTATGGGAAGTTTCTTACAATGTTGGATACAGGGAAGGTTAAAGCCGTTGAGATAGAAAACAATAGAATAGCAATAAATCCATCTAGTAGTAAGGATAAGAATATATACATAACTGGTAGAATGGATGACCCAGAATTGGTAGATAGATTAAAAAATGCAAGGGTAGAATTTACTAAGGTTATTCCCAAGGAAAATTCACCTCTTCTAAGTATTTTACTTACATGGATAATACCTATAGGTATTCTTATGCTATTTGGTAATTTAATGATGAAGTCGATGCAAAAGCGAATGGGTGGTAATGCGATGCAATTTGGAAAAAGCAACGCCAAAATGTATGTATCTGCTCAAAGCGGAAAAAGATTTAATGATGTGGCTGGTCAAGATGAGGCAAAAGAAGCTTTAAGTGAGATAGTAGATTTCTTACACAATCCAGAAAAATATAAAAAGATAGGAGCACAAATGCCTAAAGGTGCACTTTTAGTAGGACCTCCAGGTACAGGAAAAACACTTCTTGCAAAAGCTGTAGCAGGAGAAGCAAATGTACCATTTTTCTCAATATCTGGTTCTGAATTTGTTGAGATGTTTGTAGGAATGGGAGCTTCTAGAATTCGTGATTTATTTAAACAAGCAAAAGAAAAAGCTCCATGTATAGTATTTATAGATGAAATTGATACTATTGGTAAAAAACGTGATAATGGAAGTGGATTAGGTGGAAATGACGAACGTGAGCAAACTTTAAACCAGTTGCTAAGTGAGATGGATGGGTTTGATGGAGGAATAGGTGTAGTAATACTTGCTGCTACAAATAGACCTGACAGCCTTGATAAAGCATTACTTCGTCCAGGAAGGTTTGATAGACGTATACCAGTTGAGCTTCCAGACCTTGGAGGGCGTGAAGCTATCTTAAAGGTACATGCTCAAAATGTAAATGTAAGCTCAGATATAGATTATAATGCAATTGCAAGGTCTACATCAGGAGCATCAGGTGCAGAGCTTGCTAATATTGTGAATGAAGCAGCACTCTTAGCCGTTAAATCAGGTAGGGATATAGTAGAGCAACAAGATTTTGATGAATCTGTTGAAACTGTAATTGCTGGGTACCAACGTAAAGGAGCTGTAATTTCTGATAAGGAAAAGAAAATTATAGCCTATCATGAAATAGGTCATGCACTTGTTGCCGCTATGCAAAAACATTCTGCTCCTGTCCATAAGATTACTATAATACCTAGAACTTCAGGTGCATTGGGTTATACTATGCAAGTTGCAGAAGATGAAAGTGTGCTTATGTCTAAAGAAGAAGCAATAGATAAAATAACTACTTTTACAGGTGGTCGTGCTGCTGAAGAAGTTATTTTTAATACTTGTACATCAGGGGCATCAAATGATATAGAGCAAGCTACTAAAATTGCAAGAGCTATGGTTACTCGTCTTGGTATGAGTGAAGAATTTGACATGGTTGCTCTTGAGACAGTAAGTAATCAATACCTAGGAGGAGATACTTCTCTTGCTTGTTCTTCAGATACTGCTGCTAAAATAGATGAAGAAGTATTTAAAATAGTAAAGGCTTGTCATAAGAATGCAATTGAAATTTTAGATAACAATATTGATAAGTTGCATGAACTTGCTGAATACTTATTAGAAAAGGAAACTATTACAGGTGATGAGTTTATGGAGATACTTAACTTAAAATAAATATATTATATAAAAAATAAAAATGCCTATTATTGGGCATTTTTATTTTTAGTTAATAATTACTTATATTTTTTTTTTAATATTTCTATCTTTACATAATCTTAACCATTAAAAATATATTTTAACTACAATTTTATACTGGAATTGATATTATAATAGTAATGAAAGATGTAAGGAGGTTTTTAATGGATAGACCTAACCCTGATATTCTGTTAGAAAAAATTAAAAATGAAGAAGAAAAACTAAGTAGAGGACAATTAAAAATATTCTTTGGTTATGCAGTAGGAAAGACTTATTCCATTGCAAAATGGATAGCTCTATATGTTGAAATTCCAAGTACAGCAAGACTAGCCCTTGATGAACAAAAACAATTAAACAATCTAAAATTAGCTAAGAAATTAGATGGTGAAATAATTGTTTTACATGGTGAAAATATAATAGAGCAAATGCTTAGAATTGCAAAACTAAGAAATGTAATAAAAATCGTAATAGGTAAAAATCATTCAAATAATAAGAAATTTAGCAAAAAGTTTAAAAAGGATATAGTTGACAAATTAATTGATGAAGTTGATTATATAGATATACACATAATTCCATATAAATTTGCTTTAAACATTAAATATAAACCTAAAAAGGGTAAGTCGTCAATAAAATCAAAGTTAAAAATTAGCAAATTAGATTTTATAAAACTAATAATTATTACTTTAATGATAAGTATTTTAGCATATGCAGTACAAAGTATGGGATGTTTATTGTGTTCATTATTCCTTTCCATTTTTAATATATTAAGTTATTATCTTAATACGCAAATACAAATCCCAGTTTGTAAGTATCTTAAAAGGACAGGAATTAAATTATCATCATTTCATTTTTATGCAATATCAAGACTTTTATATTCATTGTAATTCAGTAGTAGAATAAATGGTTTTAAATTGATAAATTGATAATATGTGTAGCGTTTATGAGGATAGTTGTTATTTTTATATAAAATTTAATATAAATATTAAATAATAATTATTCAAATAGTGTAAAATAATTACAGTAATGATTATAGAAAATTTTTAAAGTGCAAATTGAAATTTAGGAGTGGATGTATGTATATACTGAATTTAAATACAAGAGATATTATTGAAGATTTTAGAGATAAATTTTATATAGCAGAAAATTCTTATCTCATATTAAGTGCTCCAAAAAATTTAAAATTGCTTAAGGAAATCCTGGATATAGATGAAATAACTTTTAATGATTGTCTTAAATTTGATGAAATAACCAAACTTGATTTATTTGATAATTATGATTTTTTGAGCTTAAATACATTTGAATTAAGAGAAGGAGAAGCTGTTATAGAAGAAGTAAACATGTATTTATCAGATAATTTTATATTGGTTGTAGTTAATGAAGAGCACTTTTTATTTGAATTTGTAAAAAATATTATTTTGAAGAATTCTCAACTTGAAAAAAATCCAGTTATCAATCTATTTAAGATAAACTATTTGATTTTTAGAGAAGTTATAAAAAATGGTTTTGAGTCTTTGGAAAAAGTAGAAGAGTTAATTCTTCAAATAGAAGATGAGATGATGGACAAGATTGACAAAAACCATGTATCTAGAATAAGTGATGTAAGAGGATTAACAAGGACTATAGTTAAGAATACCAGACCCCTTTTGTATATTGGAGATAGAATAGTCAAAGAGAATATAAGGTATTTAAAATATTCAAATGTGAAAAAGTACAATTTAGAAACTTTTCAAGGTATAGATTTTGGAATTGACAAATTATACAATTTCGCATTATCGACACGAGAGTTAGCAGATAAACTATTAGATATTTATTCTTCTAGAGTAGGTGAAAAAACAAATCACTTAATTACAAAATTAACCTTATTAACAGCTATATCGGCACCACTTACAATTATAACTGGTATATATGGAATGAACTTTAGATATATGCCAGAGTTAAATTGGATTTATGGATATCCAGCAACTTTATTTTTTATGTTATGTATAATTTTTGTTGGAATCATAATATTTAAAATAAAAAAATTATTGTAAATTACAGATTATTTTTAATTGATTTTATAAAAATACATCAATTGAGAAACTGATTTAAGTAAATAAAAAATATTTTAAATTGAAAATATTTATAGAAAATATTGACAATTATATTTTCTTTGCTATAATTATTAAACAAGAAGAGCAATAATTATAAAAATGGAGGATAATACTATGAAAGGAATATTAAAAGAACTAACAGCAAAACTTTATAGCTTTTTTTACTTTATGTTCTGGGGCTTTTATTTTAGCGCTGGCTATTTCTTTTACAAAGATACATGTAATTTCTTTCTGGTGAGGCCTTGTTTTAATGACTTTGAGCATAAGTAAATTTTATAAAAATAATTATTTTATATATTTATGTAAGATTTAATGCTTGATAGATTATCTTAGAGAACTCATTGGTGAGTTCTCTTTTTTATTTTAAATATAAAATTATAATACTAGGAGGTAGTAAAAATGATAGTAGTACTAAAAGTAGGAGCAGATAAAAATGAGATTAGGAAGTTAATAGAAGCTATTGGCAGAGAAGGAGTAGAAGTTAATCCCATAGATGGTACAGAATTAACTGTTTTAGGTTTAGTTGGAGATACTAGTAAAATAGATGCTAAAAGAATAGAAGCAAATAAGATAGTTGAAAAAGTCATGCATGTAGTAGAACCTTTTAAAAAGGCAAATAGAAAGTTTCATCCAGAACCTTCAATCATAAACGTAAATGGTATGGAGATTGGGTCAAAAAAAATCGCTATGATAGCTGGACCTTGTTCTGTTGAAACAGAAGAACAAATAGTATCTATAGCTGAGGATGTAAAAAAATCAGGTGCAGGATTTTTGAGAGGAGGAGCATTTAAGCCAAGAACATCACCATACGCTTTTCAAGGATTAAGATATGATGGATTGGACTTATTAAAGAAAGCAAAAGAGAAAACGGGTCTTCCTATAGTTACAGAAATAATGTCAACACAAGATATAGATATATTTGAAGAAAATGTGGATGTAATTCAAGTTGGAGCTAGAAACATGCAAAACTTCGATTTGCTAAAAGAATTAGGAAAAATAAATAAAACAATACTTTTAAAAAGAGGATTATCTGCTACAATTGAAGAGTGGTTAATGTCAGCAGAGTATATAATGGCTGGAGGAAATGAAAATGTAGTTCTTTGTGAAAGAGGTATAAGAACTTTTGAAACATATACTAGAAATACTTTAGATTTGAGTGCAATTTTAGCTGTAAAGAAACTTAGTCATTTACCAGTTATAGTTGACCCAAGTCATGCCGCAGGAAAATCATGGATGGTTGATTCTCTATCTAAGGCAGCAATTGCAGTTGGAGCAGATGGTCTTATAATAGAAGTTCATAATGACCCAGCACATGCACTTTGTGATGGTAAACAATCAATTAAACCAAACGAATATGATGAATTAATAAGTGAATTAAAAACTATCGCATCAGCAGTTGGAAGAGAAATATAATCTATAAAAGGATGGTTAAAGGTGGAAAAAAAATTATTAGTAAATTTAAAAGAGAATAGCTACAATATATTTATTAAAAAAAATATACTAGAAAATATAGGAGAAGAAATAAAAAAAATATATTCTTGGAATAAAATTTTTATTGTAACTGACGAAAATGTATCAAAATTATATTTAAATGAAGTAAGAAGTAATTTGAGTGAATCTGGATTTGAAATTAAATCTATAGTATTAAAATCAGGTGAAGAAACAAAGTCATTTAACACTCTTCCTAAAATATACGATAGTTTACTTGACTTTAAGTTAACTAGAAAAGATTTGATTATTACTTTAGGAGGAGGGGTAATAGGTGATTTAGGTGGATTTGCAGCAGCAACTTTTTTGAGAGGTGTAAACTTTATTCAAATTCCAACATCTCTATTAGCACAAGTTGATAGTTCTGTAGGTGGAAAGGTTGGAGTTGACCTTGAGAGAGGTAAAAACTTAGTGGGAAGCTTTTATCAACCTAAAGCTGTATTTATTGACCCAAATGTATTATTATCACTTCCAGAAAAATTCTATAGAGATGGAATGGCAGAAGTTATAAAGTATGGATGTATAAGAGATAAAACTTTTTTTGATAAGCTTTTAAGTTTGAAAAATAGAGAAGAAGTAATGCAACATATAGAATACATTATACATAAATGTTGCCTTATTAAAAAAACTGTAGTTGAAGCTGATGAAAGAGATTTTGGAGATAGAATGCTTCTAAACTTTGGTCATACATTAGGTCATGCTATTGAGAAACACTACAATTTTACGGGATACACTCATGGAGAAGCCGTTGGTATAGGAATGTATAAGATAACTTTGGAAAGTGAAAAGATAGGAGTTACAAAAAAAGGTACATCAGAACTTATAAAAACAATTTTAATGAACTATAATTTACCGTATGAGATTGAATTAAGTGATAGCAAATCTATAATAGATGCTATATCTCTTGATAAAAAAAATCTAGGTGATACATTAAAAATAATACTTTTAAAGGATATTGGAGAGAGTATTATATATAATACTACTTCTAAATTTTTTCAGGAGGTAAAATAATGGGAAGTCTAAAAATATATCCAAGTAAATTATCTGGAGAGGTAAAAATTCCACCATCAAAGAGTATGGCACATAGGGCAGTTATTTGTGCATCTTTAAGCAATGGAAAAAGTAGAATTTCTAATATTGATTTTTCTGATGATATTATAGCGACTATAAGAGCTATGACATCATTAGGAGCTATTATAGAAAGAAAAGAAGATTTTTTAGAAGTTTCAGGAATTTTTTCTGAAGAAGGCATTTTAAATAGAGATAATCAGTTGAATCAGCCTAAATTAACAATAGATTGTAATGAATCCGGCTCTACTTTGAGATTTTTAGTACCTATATCTTTAGCATTTGATGGTGTAAAAAGATTTATAGGTAGAGGTAATCTTGGAAAAAGACCACTTGATACTTATTATGAAATATTCGATAGACAGAATATAGAATATAGCTATAAAGAAAATCAATTGGATTTGATTATATCAGGAAAAATTAAGCCAGATGAGTTTAGAGTAAAAGGAAATATAAGTTCGCAGTTTATAACAGGTTTATTATTTATATTACCTACACTAGAGACTGATTCAAAGATAATAATTACAACTGAGTTGGAATCTAAAGGATATTTGGATTTGACTATTTCAACTATGAAAGATTTTGGAGTAGAAATTATAAATAATGACTATAAAGAATTTATTATAAAAGGAAATCAAATCTATAAAGCAAGAGATTATAAAGTGGAAGGAGATTATTCTCAAGGAGCATTTTATTTATCGGCAGATGCTATAGGAGAAGATATTAGTATATTGGACCTTAGAGAAGATTCTCTTCAGGGAGATAGTGAAGTAATTGAGATTTTATCTAGGATGGGTATGGAAATATTAAGAGAAGATAACAAAATCAAAGGAATTGCAAATTGTTTAAATAGTACTTTGATAGATGCATCTCAATGTCCAGATATAATACCAGTATTATCTGTAGTAGCTGCTTTAAGTAGAGGAAAAACCACAATAATTAATGCTGGGAGACTTAGAATTAAAGAATGCGATAGACTTCATTCAATAAATGTTGAGTTAAGTAAACTTGGAGCAAATATAGAAGAGAAAGAAGATAGTTTGATAATCGAAGGAGTAAGTAAGTTAAATGGTGGAGTAGAGGTGTGGAGTCACAAAGACCACAGAATTGCTATGACACTTGCAATTGCCTCTTGTAGATGTGATAAACCAATAATATTAAAAGATTTTGAGTGTGTATCAAAGTCTTATCCACATTTTTTTAAAGACTTTGAGATGCTAGGAGGACGAATTGATGAGTGGAATATGGGGAAATAATTTAAAAATATCCATTTTTGGAGAATCTCATGGAAATGCTATAGGTATAAATATAGATGGTCTTCCTTCAGGAATTGAACTTGACCTTGATAAGATTGATAAAGAAATGAAGAGAAGAGCACCTGGAAAAAATTCTATATCTACCTCAAGAAATGAAAGTGATATACCAGAAATTCTAAGTGGATATTTTAATGGAAGAACTACAGGAACGCCATTATGTGCAATCATAAGAAATAGTGATACTCGCTCAAAAGATTACGGAGAGCTTAAAAATTTAATGAGACCAGGACATGCGGATTTCACAGGACATGTGAGATATTCTGGATTTAATGACTACAGAGGAGGAGGTCATTTTTCAGGTAGGATAACAGCTCCATTGGTATTTTGTGGTGCTATATGTAAACAGATTTTATTGCAAAAAGGAATAGAGATAGGTGCACACATAAAAAAAATTAAAAATATAGAAGATATGAGTTTTGATTATGTAGGTATTACAAAACAACAGTTATCAGATTTACAAACTTTAGAACTACCTTTACTCGATTTATCAAAGGAAGAGGCTATGAAAAATACTATTATAGATGCAAAAAATCAAGGAGATTCAGTTGGTGGTATAGTTGAATGTGCGGTGGTAGGTGTTAATGTAGGAATTGGAAATCCATTTTTTGATTCTGTTGAATCTACTCTATCACATTTATTGTTTTCTGTTCCTTCTGTAAAAGGTGTAGAGTTTGGTTTAGGTTTTAAACTTACAGATATGTATGGTTCTCAAAGTAATGATGAAATGTATTATGAAGGGATTCAAGTTAAGAGTAAAACAAATAATAATGGGGGAATCATTGGAGGTATTACAACTGGAATGCCAATAATTTTCAAAGTAGCAATAAAGCCAACACCATCAATTAGTAGACAACAGAACACTGTTAATATAAAATACAAAAAAGATGATATTTTATCTATTAAAGGCAGACATGACCCTTGTATAGTTCAAAGGGCCATACCTGTAATAGAAGCAGTAACGGCTATTGGAATTTTTGATTTGATGAAAGGACGATAATAATGGAGGATTTAACAAGATATAGACATGAAATTGATAATATAGATAAAGAGCTTATTCAATTATTTGAAAAGAGAATGAATACAGTTCTTGAAATTGCTAAACATAAAATGAAAAATAACACTGCTATACTTCAAAAAGATAGAGAAGAAAAAGTATTAAGTAGAGCTGTAGATAACTTAGATAATAAAGTATATTCACAAGAAACTATACAATTTTTTAATTCTATAATGGAAATTAGTAGAGGGTTACAAAAAAGATTAATGGGTAATGATAGTGAGCAGAAAATTGAATATAGTATAGATTCGTCAAATAAGAAATTTGATTTGTCAAATATAGATAAATATAAGTCTTTAAAATGCGAATTAAATAAAAAAAATATCCTAGTAGGGTTTCCAGGTATATCAGGTTCATTTACAGAAGAAGCACTAAATAAATTCTTCAAAAAAACAATTTCAAAAAAACAATTTAAAGAATTCGAAGATGTTTTCATTGCTCTTAAAAATAAAGAAATAGACTACGGAATAATACCCATAGAAAATTCATCCACAGGAGCTATTTCTGAAACTTATGACCTATTAAAAAACTACGGTTTTTATATAGTTGGAGAAGAATGCATAAAAATAGACCAGAATTTAATTGGGATAAAAGGTACAAAACTGGAAGATATAAAAGAAATATATTCTCACCCACAAGGTATAGGACAAAGTAGTGAGTTTTTAAAACAAAATAGTACTTGGAAGCTGATACCATTTAATAATACAGCAACAAGTGCTGAACTTGTAAAAAAACTTCAAGATAAAACAAAAGCAGCAATTGCAAGCAAAAAAGCTGCAAGTATTTATGGATTAGAAATAATAAGCCCTTGTATAAATGATATTACAAATAACTATACAAGGTTTGTGGTAATCAGTAATCAAATACACATTGAGGAAGAGTCAAACAAGATGAGTGTAGTATTTTCTGTTGAACATGAAGCAGGAAGACTTTATAAAGTGCTTGGATACTTTGCGGAAAATAACATAAATATGACAAAAATAGAATCAAGACCTATGAAGAACGCTTCATGGAGATATTTCTTTTATATAGATTTTGAGTGTTCTATATATAACCCTAAAGTATATGATTTATTAGAATTGATAAAGCATAATACAGCATATTTTAAATTTATGGGAGTATATAAAAATAAAACTGAATAAATAAGATAAATTTTTATTTAATTGTAGCTATTAGGAGGTGTAAAGATGAATTTTTTTGGTCTAGTAGGTGAAAAACTTTCTCATAGTGTTTCACCTCAAATTCACAAGAGAATATTTGAGATACTAAATATTGAAAGTGCATATAAAAACTTTGAAATTTCAAAAGAAGATATATATAAGTTAGATGGTGCTATAAAATTATTGGGAATACAAGGAGTAAATGTTACCGTACCATATAAGGAGCGTATTATGAAGCATCTGGATTTTATATCATCAGAGGCAAAACGTATAGGAGCAGTTAATACAATTTTACTTAGAGAAAATATGTTATATGGTTACAATACAGATTACTTTGGTCTTGATAGTATGTTTAAAATGCTTAATATTGATGTTCTAGGAAAAGTAGCTGTTATATTAGGAACTGGTGGCGCTTCTAAAGCAGCTCTTACATATCTTCTTGATTCTGGCATAGAGAAGGTTTATGTTGCCACTAGAAAAAAGGATAATAAAAAATTATTAAATAGTAAAGCTATATTGATAGACTATGAAGAACTTAAATGTATAACAGGTGATATAATATTAAATGCTACACCAGTAGGTATGTACCCTAATGTAGGAATTTCACCAGTGCCAAAATCTATTATACAAAATTTTGATACATTAATAGATTTGATTTACAATCCTGGAGAAACAGAGTTTTTAAGGATTGGTAATAGTATAGGTAAAAAAACTTGTGATGGCTTGTATATGTTGGTAGGGCAAGCAATAAAATCTCAGGAAATTTGGCAAGATACTAAAATAGATAATAGTATTTTAGATGTCATATATAATGAATTAAAATTAGAATTTTTGTAAGGGGAATTATTATGATAAATAAAACAAAAGAAAAATTGATATTAATAGGTATGCCAGGCAGTGGAAAGACTACAATTGGTAAACTTTTAGCTCAAGAGTATAATTGTAGTTTCTGCGATATGGATGATTATATAAGTCAAATATCCCAAAAAAGCATAGCAGAATTGTTTTCAAAAGGAGAATATATTTTTAGAGATTATGAGACTCAAGCATGTAGGGAACTTTCTATAAGTAATAAAACAGTGATATCTACAGGTGGAGGTGTAATAAAAAAGGATATCAATATGGAGATATTAAAAGAAACAGGTATAATAATTTTTATTGATAGACCTGTACAAAAGATTTTAGAAGATATAAATATTAATTCAAGACCCTTATTAAAAAACGGAAAAGATAGATTGCATAATCTTTATAATGAGAGAATAAATCTTTATAAAAAATTCTCAGATATAGAAATTTTAAATGATAAATCATTAAATAATGTTGTATATAATATTACAAATATAATCAGTGAAAATTTTAAGTTTGAATTTAAAGAAAAATAATCTAGGGGGAAGTAAGAATAATGAATATTGTTATTGTAGGACTAGGAGTGATAGGAGGCTCTTTTGCCAAAGCATTAAAAAAAGCTGGCTATGAAAATGTATTTGGGGTAGACGTAGATTTAGAAACTTTAAAGAAAGCAGAAAAAGCAAGAATCATAAAAAAAGGATGTACTACAGGTGAAGAGTTATTTAAAAAAGCTGATTTAATTATATTATCTATATATCCTAGATTAGTTGTAGATTTTTTGAATAATAATAAAAGCTTTTTTAAAAAAGGAACTATAATTACTGATACTACAGGAATAAAAGAAACACTTATCAATGATGTATTGCAAATTATTCCAGATGATATAGATTTTATATTTGGTCATCCTATGGCAGGTAGGGAAAAAAAGGGAATTGATTTTGCAAGTGAACAGGTTTTTAATGGTGCAAATTACATAATTACTCCAACTGGCAGAAACAACGTAAAGAATTTAGAATTAGTTGAAAATTTAGTTTTAGAGATAGGATTCAAAAGAGTAAAAAAGCTAACTTCACAAAAGCATGATGAGATTATAGCTTTTACATCTCAGCTACCTCATGTTATGGCAGTTGCTCTTATAAATAGTGATGAAGAAGGTAGAGATACAGGTAAATTTATTGGAGATAGCTATAGAGACTTAACTAGAATTGCAAATATGAATGAAGATTTATGGAGTGAACTTTTTTTAGGAAATAGAGATAATTTACTAAAAGTTATAGAAAATTTTGAATCAGAAATAAACTTAGTAAAAGATGCTATCTTTAATGATGATAAAAATAAATTGATAGAATATTTTAAAAAATCATCAATAAGAAGAGAGGCTTTAGAAAAATAAAAATGAATATTTAAGCTATATATAGATGGGTATAAATATAAGCGATAGTATATTTAATTATATTAGTAACTATAGATTCAATATAATTAAATATGCTATTGATATATTTGTACCCTTAAATATTATTATCCTTTAAATGATATTTATTTAAATTACTCTTTATTAACAATTTATAAAACTTAATTGTAAAAAACAGCTATTAATAGTAAAATAAAGTGAATCAATTATATTATAAGCGCTAAGGAGGGTGAGGTGTAGCTATTTGAAAAAAAGTAGACCAATAGTAAAAAATATGTCAGTAGCATTTATAGTACTATTCTTTTTTAGTATATTTGCATTTTGTTATGTAAGTAATATGGATAGAGTATTAGAATATGAAACAAAAAGTTATTTATCCGAAATTAGTGAAGAGAGCAAAATTGCCATTAATAGCAAGTTGACAAGTAATTTAAATGAATTAGAAAATATTTCTAAACTTCTAGAAACAGAGGATGACTTCGATTTAGAAAAGACTTTAAGAATGTTAAAATCATATAATAAAAGCAGTGATTACAATAATATTGGAATGATTCTACCTAATGGGAAAGGATATGCTGAAGGAGTTTTTGGAACAGATTTTTCAGATAGAGACTATTTTAAACTTGCTATTAGAGGTAAAGCTAATATATCAAAACCATTAATAGATAAAACTACTGGAAAACTTACTAAAACATACGCTGTACCATTGTATAATAAAGAGAGGATAGTTGCTGTAATTGCAGCAGATTATAATGTTGAGTTTATATCTGAATTCTTATCTATTTCTACATTTAACGGTGAGGGTTTTTCAATTATATGTGATAGTAATGGCAAGATAATTATTCCGCCTTATAATAAAAATTTAAATTCGAATATTACAAATCTAGCTCAAATTAACTTTGAAAAAAGATTTACTTTTAAAAATATGAAAATATCAGACCAAGGTGTAGTAGAAGTTAAAGATTCAGAGAAAAAATTTTATATGGCATATACATCTCTAGAAATCAATGATTGGTTTATAGCATCTTTTGTTCCAAAGATGGTTATATCTAAAAAACTAAATGGATTAATGATAGTTACAATTATTGGATGGATTATACTTTCATTTTTATTTTTAGGTATCATAATTTATATACTGTACTCAAAGGCAAAGAGTCAAAAAACTATAGAAAAAATAGCATATACAGATTCTGTGACGGGTTATTCCAATTGGAAAAAGTTTGAATCTGATGTCACAAACTTATTGAGGAAAACATCACAAGATAATAAGCATGCAATGGTTATATTTGATATTGATAAATTTAAAGCAATTAATGATATATATGGTCATAAAAGGGGAAATTTAATCTTAAAAAACATTGCCGATACTTTAAATGAATTGACTGATAGCAATGAAACTTTTGCTCGTGTAAGTGCTGATAATTTTAACATATTATTAACATATAATACAAAAGAGGATATAATAAATACTATAAAAAAGATTATGATAAATAATGAACTTGTAAACTTATCTTTTGGAATTTATGAAATTAAAGATAAGGCTCTATCTGTAAGTGCATATAGTGATAGAGCTTCGCTTGCAAAATCTTCAATAAAAAATAATAGTGATGTAAACTTTGCATTTTTTAATGATAAATTAAGAGAGAAATTATTACTTGAAGATAAGATAGAAAAAGAAATGGAGTATGCTCTTGAAAATGGTCAATTCGTAATGTATCTACAACCAAAATATAATATTAAATCAGATAAATTTTGTGGAAGTGAAGCCCTAGTCAGATGGCAATATACAGAAAAAGAAGTCATATATCCAGGTGATTTTATACCTATATTTGAAAAAAACGGATTTATTAGAAAGATTGATATGTACATATTAGAACAAGCTTGTAAAGAAATTAGGTCTTTATTTGATAAAGGAATTTCACCTCTACCTATATCTGTAAATTTCTCAAGAGTTGATTTTTTAAAAGAAGACTTCATTTCAAAAATAGTAAATATATGTGATAGATATAAAATACCATATAGTTTAATAGAGATTGAAATTACTGAATCTAGTATGTTTGAAGATACTGATACTTTATTTAATGTAAGTAGAAATCTACAGGATATTGGTTTTATAGTTTCAATGGATGATTTTGGGTCGGGATATTCTTCTGTAAATATGCTTAAAAATATACCATTAAATGTAATAAAATTAGATAGAGGTTTTTTTAGTGATGATAAAGATGCTGATAAGAGTCAAATTGTTATAAAAAGCATAGTCTCTCTAATTAAACAATTAGGAATAAGAGTTGTTGCTGAAGGAATTGAGACAAAAAGTCAAATAGAAATGTTAAAAGAAGCAAATTGTGATATTGTTCAAGGATATTATTTTTCAAAACCATTACCAGTTAAAGAATTTGAAAAATTAGTCTATAAAATATAAGTCAATAAGTCTTAAATGGAAGGTGGTGATTAAGTGATAAGAGCAAAATCGTTAAAAAATGTACTGAGTATTGTTTTAATATTTTTATTTACAATAATTTCTTTTTCTGATTTTGCATTTAAAACTAATGTTCAAGAAGAAGAAAATAATAAAGTTAATTTAAAGAAAATATCTTTACAAAGTTCTAATGCTATAAAGATAAAATTAGATAGTTCTTTATCCTTTATTAAAAATGTAGCAAATATGGTTTCATACTTTGATACTATAGATAATTCAGAAATAATTCCATTATTAGCTAGTATATCAAAAGAATCTGATTTTCAAAGAATCTCTATTGTATCTCCTGATGGAACAAGCCATACTAGTGATGGCAAAATTATCGATGTGTCAAATTATCAATACTTTAAGAAAGCAATTAGTGGAGAAAGTAATATATCTGAAGTTGTAAAATCTCAAATTGATAGAAAAGATACTTTTGCTGTAGCTACTCCTATATTTAATAAAAATAACAAAGTGATTGGTATTTTATATGGTTCTTACTATAAGGATAAATTAGCTGAATTTATAGATATAACAAGTTTTAATAGTGAAGGATATATAGATATATTTGAATCTAGTGGGAAGTTTGTTCTAAAATCTTCACATACAAATAAGTTGATTAAATCAAGTAGTAATAATATATATGACATACTTAAAAATGCTTCTTTTGATGATGGATATAGCTATAAAAAAATATATGAAGATATAAAAAATAACAAGAGTGGTTTTGTGTCATATGAATACAAAGGAGAAAATGGTTATGCTACTTATACGCCAATTGATATAAATGATTGGTATGTGTTTTCTGTGATACCACAACATACTGTAAGAAAAAATATTGATAAAATAAATCAATTAGCATTTTCTCTTATTTTTAAAGTGTTCTTGTTGTTTATTATACTCATAATATATATATTTTATAAAAATAATAAATCTCAAAGACATATATTAAAAGCCAACAAAGAAATATCATCTATTACAAATAGCATTCCTGGAGGAGTACAAAAATGTACTCTTGGCGAAACATGCGAGTTTAATTTTTTAAGTGATGGGTTTATAGATTTATTCGGTTATACAAGGGAAGAAATAAAAACATTATTTAATAACAATTTTTATAGCTTAATACATAAAGATGATGTTAAAAGGATAAAAAGAGAAATCTCTGAACAAGTTTACAAAAACAAAACTATTGAATTAGAATACAGAGTTATAACAAAAAGTGGTGATACAGTATGGGTTTTGGATAAGGGAGAACTCATAACAGAACCTGATGGAAAAGAGTATTTTTGTTGTGTTACTGTAGATATTACTAGAACAAAAAAATTAGAAAAAGAAATGAAACAAAAAAATCTAGAACTTGAAATGGTATCAGAAAATATTTTAGGTGGTATACTTATAACAGAATTTAATGAGGATTTTACTATAAAATATACTAATTCTGGTTATCTTTCAATGATTGGATATACGCGTGAACAGTTAGAAGATGAACTTCAATCCAAAGCATGCAATCTTATTTTCTACGATGATAGAAAAAAGGCTCTTGAAAATATACAACATCAGTTAAATACAAAAGGTATAGCTGTATATGAACATAGAATAAGAAGAAGAGATGGTAATATTATTTGGGTTTCTATAAAAGGAAGACTTATTATTGACGATGATGGTATTAAAAAAGGTATTTGGATTATAACTGATATAACAGACTTGAAAAATGCAGAACAAAAACTTAAAATCAATGAGGAAAGATTTAGAATTGCATTAAAACAAACATCAAACACCATATTTGAGTATGATATAAAAACTAAGTCGCTTTTAAATACTAGTAAAGAACTTGACAAATATAATATTTATAAAATTGTTGAAAATGTTCCATATTCTCTAGTAGAATCAGGCGTTATTCATAAAGATTTTAGTGATGATTTTATAAATATGTATGAGAATGTAATAAATGGAGCAAAAACAGCAAGTTGTGTAGTTAAGATAAAACTTCCAGATGGAAGTTATATATGGAACAAGATTACTTTGACTACTATTTTTGATGAAGATGGTAATCCTGTAAGGGCAATTGGTATACAGGAAGATATAAGCAAACAAAAAGAAGCAGAGATAAGGTATAATGAAGAAGGTAAATATCATTCAGCGATATTGTCAGAAGCAATGATAACTTATGAAATAAATGTATCAAAGGATACTTTTATCAAAGGAAATGAAAGCTGGCACAAACCATTTGGAATTAAGCCTGACAATAACTATTCTGAAATGGTAAAAACTATAGCAAACAGTATTATCCACAAAGATAATAAAGAAGTATTTTTAAATACATTTTTGTGTAAAAATTTATTAGCTGCATATAAAAACAATGTAACTGAAATAAAATTAGAATATAGAAGAATGAATCAAGAAAATAAAATGATTTGGGTTGTTTGCACAATGCACTTAATAAAAGATTCTATTACAAATGATATAAAAGCTCTTGCTTATGTCAAAGATATTGATAATCAGAAAAAAGAAGAAATCAGATTAAAACTAAAAGCTGAAAGAGATACTCTTACAGGATTATATAATAAAGGTACTACAGAAAATTTAATTAATGATTTCTTGGATTCTGAGGAAGCAAGTTCAGGAATTCATGCATTTTTAATTGTTGATATAGATAATTTTAAATCTGTGAATGACAATTTAGGACATGTATTTGGAGATAAAGTATTATTTGAAGTTTCTAAACACCTAAAACCTATATTTAGAAAAGATGATATAGTGGGTCGTATTGGTGGAGATGAGTTTATAGTATTCTTAAAAAATATTCAATCTTTCGAGAATGCTAAAAAGAAGGCTGAAAAAATATGTGATATATTTAGGAATTCTTATACAGAAAATAAGAAGACATATAAGATATCTGGCACAGTTGGAATTTCATTTGTTCCAGAACATGGAACTATATTTAAAGAACTTTATCGAAAAGCAGACGTGGCACTTTACTATGCAAAAAGCAAAGGTAAAGATAAATATGCACTTTACAATGATTATATCTATCGGAATGAACTTAAAAATAATATAAGTGATAACAATATAAAAGAATTAAATGAATATGAAAAATCTAAACCAATACTTAAAGAAGTTATTGATTCTATTGATAATTATATGTATATAGTAAATCCAAATACTTATGAACTTATCATTGTCAATAATAAGATAGAAAATCTAGATTTAGGTATAAAATCGGGAGAAACTTGTTACAAGGCATTATTAAAATCTAACAGTCCTTGCAATAATTGTCCTATTAAGGGATTGAAAGAAAATAGACATTCAAAATTCAAAACGGAGACAAATACCTTTGGTACAAACATCAGTATAGCAAGTTGGATTAATTGGATGGAAGGAGAATATAACTGCCTTATAGAGTGTATAGATATTTCTTTATACAAAAAATAAATAAAAAGGATTCTGATGATATGTTAAATAGTATAAGTTTGGTTTTAGGTGTAATATTTACAACTTACTATTTTTATCTTAAAATGATTTTTGGTAGAATTTCATTTAGTGAAATTTTCTTAGTTGTAGGAGTTCTATTAATTATTTATCAAATCTTTAAAAATAAAATTAAAGAAAAGAAGGTTTTTTGTAAAGTGCTAAAAATAATGATTAGTATCTTTCTAATAATATTCATAATTACTGAGAGTTTAATAATTTTTTATCCTAAAAACAGTATTGAATCAAAGAGTAATTATCTCTTGATTTTAGGAGCTTCTGTGAAAAGGAATACACCAGGTACAACTTTAAAGGGAAGATTAAATACTGCTTTAAAATGTCTAGAAATTAATAATGATTGTTATGTGGTCGTATCAGGTGGTAAAGGTAATGGTGAAAACATAAGTGAGGCAAAAGCTATGAAAAATTATCTCGTTAAAAATGGTATAGATAAGAATAGGATAATAGAAGAAGATAAATCTACGAATACTTATGAAAATTTTAAATATTCAAAGTTAAAGATAGAAGAACATAGTGGAAAAGCAATAAAAGATATAAAAGTAAAAATAATAACGACAGATTTTCATGTTCTTAGGAGTAAAATACTAGCAAATAGAAATGGATATAAAAATATTTCTTTTTATGCTAGTAAGTCAAAGATTTCATTTGTTCCAACTTATTATACAAGAGAATTTTTTGCAATATGGAAAACAATTGTTTTTGACAGATGATAAATAACGATAAGTAAAAAGAGGCTATCTTAAAATAGAGATAAGCCTTTTTTCATTGTTGAAATTATGAAAATTAATGTTATAAATGTAAATTGAATATTCATAATATTAATATAAAATAATGTAAAAATAATTTTAATTTTATATTGATTATTCAGAATATAAATAAAAATTGTAAAACTCATCATAAGTTTACATAATACAAATATAGTTAACTAATTTAAAGGCCTTTCAACTTAAATATAGAATTATCCATTTAAATGGATTTTAAGCTTATTTTTATTAAATAGGTATAAAACATCGTATAAATTAATAGAACGTATTTAAAAACTAAAATATAAGGTAGTTATTTTAGAATAAAAATCATAAATTCAACTAGAGTAAATTAAATGTTGAAATATTTAGGATAAACAATATAAAAATTTTAACTAGTCTCAATACAAAATGCGAATTGAAAGTTATCTAAAACTTAAAAACTATTATCAATAATGCTAAAATTTAAGAGAAACTTTATCATTAATATAAACGTATTTAAATTAAAAATATAAAGTGTAACATAAATATGTGGGGGTAAAATTTATCTTAAAAATGAAAAAATAATAAAAAAATTACTGACATTTAACTGACAAACTAGCATTTTATTTTTATCAAACCATTAAAAATACTAAATATATAAAAAAGAGCATATAAGTAAGTATTCTATGCCATTTGCTATTATTTGATAGTTTATCAAATCATGATATAAGTTGTTTTTTTACATACATAATAAAATATTAAAAAATTGATAGTGCAAATAGAAAAAAGAGATGTTATAGAAAAAGAACATAATTACAGTATTAAAATGAAGTGGTACTTTTTTAATTCATTACTATGATTTATTCTATATAAACGTTAAACACACTAAATAGTTTTAATTTTTTAGAAAAAATATTCATATATTTTATTCATGTTAAGGTTTATATATCTAAAAATAATTTTAGAAATTATTATTTTATGTTAATTTTTTATATCTTATAAGGATTATACTTCTCTAGCAGAAAAATATATAATCCTTGTGTTTAAAAATAAAAGAATTTTATTCCTATTATGCAGGATGAGAATACTATTTTCTTATATTGGAATAATAATAGTAAATCTATAATATAGAAAAGAGGTATTTTTAGTATGCATGAAAATAAAAAGAATCTATTAGATGGAAGTTTAGCTCAATATAATGATGTAGCAGTTCCAAAAATACCAGTATTTGCTGGTAGTGATATAACTTCAGAAGTTTATTATTTTAAACCTGACCAAGTTCTTAAGGCTCATAGACATCCTAATGGCGAGCAAATATTTGTGTTCCTAAAGGGAGAAGGTAAAATGAAGCTTGGTGAAAATGAATGCGACGTAAAAGATGGTGATACTGTCTTTGTACCAACAGGAGAGTGGCATGAAATTACTAATGGAAGCAAGGAAGAAATGATAGCTGTTCAAATTACAAAAATTAATGCTGGAGCAGAATACAGAGGATAGATATATAAGTACAATTAGTACTTTGATTTCTATTTTATTATATAAACTTTAATCTCAAAATATAAAAAGAGTCTTTTGAAAGACTCTTTTTATATTTTCATATCTTTTATATAGATTTTTTAATTAAATATTCTACTTAAATAAGAAATTTTTTAGTTAAAATTAAATATAGTTTTATTTTATAGTTTTTATGGCAGTCTCAGCAAATTCAGTGTTTACAATATCTTTATAAAGTGCTTCCTTATCTAATTCTTTAGCTTCTTTCATAACAGCCATCAATTTCTTCAATCCTTCTTCTTTTAATACAGGATTTTGAGACCATGCATCTATTGATTTATATCTATTTACAACTGTAATTAAATCTTCTAAAGATATGTCTTCAAAAAAAGGTTGCATAGCTTTAGCTATTTCTTTACTAGGTGCTTGTTGAACCCATAATTGACCTTTATAAACAGCATTTGTAAATCTCTGAATTAAATCTTTATTATTTTTCAGATATGATCTTGTAGTAGAGTAAGCTGTAAAAGGTATTTCTCCAGAATCTTTTCCTATAGATGTGACTATATATCCACTACCTTCTTTTTCCATTGCTGTTGCTGTAGGTTCAAATGCTGTTGTAAAGTCACCCTCTCCACCTGCAAAAGCTCCAGCCATTACACCAAATTGTACATCAGTTCTTACATTAACATTGCCTGCTTTTAGGTTTTCTCCAAGAGTAAGACCTTTTTCTTTTAAAACATATTCAAAAGTCATTAGTGGAACTCCACCTTTTCTACCACCTAATATTTCTTTTCCTTTTAAATCTTCATAAGAGAAATTAGGCATTTTTTCTCTAGCAACTAAAAAACTACCATCTCTTTTAGTCAATTGAGCAAAGTTTACTGCATAATCGTTTTTGTTTTGATTATATACATATATAGATGCTTCAGGACCCATTAAACCTACATTTGCTTCGCCTGAAATCAAAGCAGCCATAGTTTTATCTGCACCTTGAGTATTTATAAGGTCAATCTTTATACCTTCATCTTCAAAGAAACCTTTGGTAATAGCAGCATACTGTGGAGCATAAAAAACAGAATGAGTAACTTCTGCTATAGTTACTTTATCTAGATTTTTGGATGAAGAAGATTCATCTGTTTTGCCATTAGAGTTAAAATCACATCCAGTTAGACATATTGTGCTTACAATGATAGAGCTTACTATTACGACTATTTTTTTAAACATAACAAATACCTCCCATAAGACATACGAATAATATATAGTATTAAATACTTATTGTAGTTGTTACAAAAATTTATCTCTACTTATAATATTTCTACAAAAACTTAATAATAAATTTGAGTTTTATGTTTAGTTTTTTTAGTAATGTGTAATATTGAATAAATTATATTGATTATTTATAAGCTAAGTAATAAAATTAAAATAATATCATTTTTTGCCTATTATATATAAAGAAAAAATTTGTTGATAATATAAATTATATTAATTTATATGAAAACAATTTATTTATATAAACTTTTATTATTTTTGTGTGAAATAATAAAAGTTTATCTTTTGTATTTAATAGAGTGTTGCTAAACAAAAATAGTTAAAATGGAGGAAAATATATGAAACAGAATAAATATGATAATAATGAATTCTTTGACAAATACAGTAAAATGGAACGTTCTATAAATGGACTAGCAGGTGCTGGAGAATGGCATATTTTAAAAAAAATGTTACCTGATTTTAAAGGAAAACGAGTTTTAGATTTAGGTTGTGGATTTGGATGGCATTGTCAATATGCAGTTGAGAATGGAGCAAATTCTGCTGTTGGAATAGACATTTCAGAAAAAATGCTAAAAGAAGCTAGAAACAAAACACAATTTGATAATATAAAATACATATGTATGCCTATTGAAGATATTAATTTTCCAAAAGATAGTTTTGACGTAGTTATTAGCTCTTTGGCATTTCATTATATTCAATCATTTGAAGAGATATGTAAAAATATAAGTAGTTGCCTTTCAAACGGAGGTGACTTTGTATTCTCTGTTGAACATCCTATATTTACTGCATATGGAACTCAAGAGTGGTACTGTGATAAAGATGGTAATAATCTACATTGGCCAGTAGATAGATATTTTGAAGAAGGAGTACGTAAGTCAAATTTTCTAGGAGAAGAGGTTATAAAATATCATAAAACACTAACAACTTATCTAAATACTTTAAATAAAACTGGGTTTGAAATACTAGAAATTATTGAGCCTCAACCAGAGGAAAAACTATTAGATACAATTCCTGAAATGAAAAATGAGCTACGAAGACCTATGATGCTACTTGTAGCTGCAAGAAAAAAATAATAAAAACAAAGCACTATTGTAAAAATAAAGTTGTAGAAAACAATTACACTAATGTAAAGAGTGTAAAAGCAATCATTGCCTTTGCACTCTTTATCAAGTTACAATTATACTTCCACGTAATATATTTCATTTCCATTTTGTTCTATAAGCTTTTTCATATCTTCAAACTTTAAAAATACAGTAGCAGTATTATCATTTGGATGTATGCCTATTTTATCCATTTTTAATAAGTCTTTATCAAATACAACTTTTACAACAGCCTCTGTATCATTTAATATACCAAAAGGAGTCACAGCTCCCTTAGTAAGTTTTAAGTATTTTTGAAGTCTTTCTTCTGATGCAAAACTAAGAGGTTTACTATCAATTTGTTGACGAATATCTTTTAAATCTGCTTTTTTATCTTTACCTAATACAACTAAAAAATGTTCTTTTCCTTTAGCATCACGAAGAAATAAATTTTTTACAACAAATTCCATATGTAATGTTTTTAATTCTTCCATTTCTTCAATTGTATAAACTGGTGGATGATTTACAGCTTCATAATGTATGTTTAATTCATCCAATTTTTTATATACTTCTTGTTGTTGATTGTTCATAATATCCTCCTATTAGAAATTTATTTTTTATATAAATAATATTATCATAGAAAACTTTAAAAGAAAACGTTTTATATGATATAAACCTTATATTATATTTTTATAAAGAATTAAGAGTATTTAATATAACGTAAAAAGCTAAACAATTTCTAAAAACAGCTTACAAATAGAACCTTATTTACCATTTATAAATCATATAAAAATAGTTTATATAAAGTCATATATGAAAAAACTATATTATGCTATCTTTTCTTTTTGGAATAAACTATACTTTAAGTATATATATTTAATTTAAATAAATTTTACAGTATTAATGGTAAATTATCTTAGAAAGGAATGTGCTTTATATGTCTACAGACAAAGTTGTTGGAATCATAGATGAAGAAACGGCAGAACTTGCAGGAATTGAATATACTGGTAAAATTTATGCTTCTTCTGGTGTTATAAAACATATAAAGAAAAAACATCGATGTCAATTAAGTAAGGACATTGTTAATGATATAATAGATACTATAAAAATGGTACTAAAGTCCCCTGAATATATAGGAAGTCATCCTAAAAAACCTAGAAAAAGCGTGGAGTTTATAAAAAAAATTGATGATTATATTTTAGTGGCTACAGAATTAGATACAAAAAAAGGCTATTTATATGTCTCTTCACTGTATGCTATAAAAGAAGCAAAGTTAGAAAGTAGAATAAACAGTGGAAGAGTAAAACAATATTATGGTTAACATAATATTATTAAATTTTCAAAAGTATTGAAAAATATTATCATATAAGTTATAATATAAATATACATGTAAATATTTATTAGTTAGATTTGAGGTTGGAAAAGGCACCCAATACGCTACTATGGAGTAGTTAATAGAGATGCAGGATACGCCGCCCTGCCAGGTCTAATTAAATTAAAAAGAGAGGATTAATTCCTCTCTTATTGTTTTTTGAAACACTAATTTAATTTATACAGAAAGATTGAAGTATATTTATACTAAAAAAGTTTTTAGTTATCCATGTTTATTTAATCAAATAAGATATTTAATTTATAATCTATATCTGATAAATATTATATTTTAATAAAATAAAAATATATAGAAAATCCTTATAAAATTTTAGATTGTAGCAGATAGGGAGTAATTAAAAGAATTTTTATTGATTTTTAAAAATTTAGTTAGAAACTATATCATTATGGTAAAAAATGTATTATAATGTTTAAAAATATTATAATAAGGAGCGATTAAATATGAGTTTATCAAAGAAAATAGAGGATAAAAGAAAAGCTAAACAAAGAGCTGAAAAAGTTAAAAAAGCTAAAATTGCTACAGCTGGTGTGGTATTAGGAGCTGTTACTGGTGCAGTGAGTGGAGTACTGTTGGCTCCAAAATCGGGAAAAGAGACAAGAGAAGATATAAAAGATGCTTCACAACAAATTGCTGAAAAAATAAATATGAAAACCGTGGATGTAAAAGGTAAGGTATCTGAGAAGCTAGAAGATAGAAAAGGAAACTTTATAGAATCAAAGAAAAAAATAAAAAAATATATAGATAATAAAAAGAGTATTGAAAATTCTAATGAGGAAGATAAAATAATGGATATTGTTGAACCAGTTAGTGTTACTGAGGAATAATATGAACAATACAATAACAATTAACATAAGTATAATATATGTATTATTAGCTATACTTGGGTGTATTACTTTAGTTTATTTAATTATTGTACTTTCTAAACTACATAAGATTTTAAATAATGTTGGGACTATGTTAAGTGAAAATACTCAAAATATAAATACAACTTTAAATAATCTTCCTAGTGTTGTAGAAAATTTTGGAGAAGTAGGGGAAAATATGAAAGATGTAACAGAAGTGGTTACTGAGGTTACAGCAGATTTTCTTGTTACTAAAGACAGTGTTAAATCAAATATGGATGTTATAGTTGATATATTGACTATAATTAAAAATATTTTTCTAGATAAAAAATAATATGTTTAATATAAAAGAAGTCTAGAAGATATAATTTAAACGACCTTAAAATGGTATTTATAAGGTCGTTTTTTATTGGTTTAATTTGATATTATGTGTTTTAATTATTGGTAATATTCCTCTTTATCATTTGAACATATATATCTATGCTTGTTGTTTCAATTACATCCATAAGAACATCTTTACATTCAAGCTCAAAATCTTCCATTCCTTCTAAATAGTCATCATCTTCATCAAAAAAGATATAAGAATTATATAACCATTCTTCAAATTTTTCTTCAAGTACATCCCAATACGAATTCCAAAATAATCCACAACCTGACATATAAGATGCTCTACTTTCATTTATATAAATCTCGTTTAGGAGCTTTTGTAATTTACTGCTATAAAGTAAATCTGCTTTTCCACTGCTTGATATTAATTCATTTAAATCTTCTATTGACATTAATTCAACTTTACCACTTTTATCATAAGGAGTATAATTTTCATCAACCCATTTATATGGTTTGTTTTCTCTGCATACTGTTGCTATTAGCTCTACAACTTTTGTTCTTATCATTTTTTCTTTGTCCTAACTTATTGATTTTTTTATAAGATAATCATAATTTTATAATTTATCTATTTGTTTTAATGCTAATTTAACAGTTTCATATCTATCAGCACCATTTATTACGACATCACCTTTTACAAGTTTATTAGCTTCTCCACCTACAACATAAACCTTTTTACCTAAACCTTGCTTATAGCTAGATGCTTCAACTATTAAAGAATCCTTTAATTGCCAGTGTAAAATTTGAGCAGTCACTTTGTCAACATCGCCTGCATAAACGATTACATTTTCGTACATTTTATTTCCACCTCCTCCTTGAGAATTTGATATAGATTTGTTTAATATACCTTCTGCTATCAATTTAGCAACTTTATCTTTATTGTTAACATAATAATCTGTATCGGCTTTACTATCTACAAAACATACTTCTATTAATATTGCTGGAGCAATGGTATGATTAAGCCAATAAAGACTTCTAACATCAGATTTTGCACCCCTATTTTTGAATACTGTAGCTAACTTAGTATTCACTCTTTCTGCATATGTTTTTTCACTATTAGTTTTATATATTGTTTCTGTACCTACTGGAGTTGAAGTTGTGACATTTGAATTAAAATGAATTTGAACAGCTAAATCAGTTTCTTGTTTATTTGCTATAGCACACTGGTCTGCTAAATGATTATTTGATTCATCAACTCTTCCTGTATAAACAGTAGCTCCACCTATTTTAAGCCATTTAACAATTAAGTCATTCAGTATTCTTGTTTCTTTGCTTTCGTTTATATACCCAACAGCTCCTGTACCTTTTCCAATTAAAGTGTGTCCTGGTATTATCACTACTTTCAAATTAATATCTCCTTTACAATTAAATTTAACTTCTATTTAATATATGCATAGTTCAGAATTTTGTTTCTTTTTATATCTTATACTTTTATTATAATCAATTTTGTAAAGTTATGGAATATTAAGTAAGAAATATTAAATTTATAATTTTGTGTATAGGACATTACTTGATTTCAACAATTTTATAGCATATTCATCAATTCTATATCCAATTCTATAATATATATGTTTAATTCCAGATTGAATTATAGCCTTAGTACAATTTAAACAAGGAAAATGAGTTACATAAATAGAGCAATCTTTAACTGAAATACCTTCTTTTGCACAATAATAAAGGGCATTTTGTTCAGCATGAATGGTTCTAATACAATGTCCTTCTCTCATTTCATGACCAACTTCACTACAATGCTTATCTCCAGAAATGCTACCGTTATATCCAGTAGACACGATTCTGTTTTCAGAGTTGACAATTATAGCTCCTACATAAGCTCTATCACAAGTACCTCTTTCAGCTACTGTTTCACACAATCTCATAAAATATTCTTGCCATGAGCATCTGCTTTCAAGTTTTTTATCCAAATCATATACCTCCAAAATTTATATCTAATATATAAGATTTATACCTTAAAAATAACATTAAAAACAAATTTATATGACAAATAAAGTTTATTAATATTAAATTTATTTCGAATTATTTTACTTTAAATTAAAGTTCTAAGGAAGTTAAAATTTATATATATATTTCGTCATAATATAAAATGTTACAATATAAAAAACTGTCTCAATAAAATAGAGACAGTTTTATAGTCAAAGTTTATAATACAAGTTCATATTTTTCTTTAAATTCTTTTACAGCTTCAGGCCATGCCTTTTGTTCTGTAATACCTTTTTCTTTAGCTATTTTAATTGCAATTTCTCTTATCATTGCAGCGCCCTCTAATATTCCCATTTTTAATCTCCCTTCAAATATCTTTTTGTATAGAATATAAATAGTGCTAAGATTTATTACATGCTGCATATACAGTATTTATACAACACATAACTTATAAATTCCTTTTATTTTCATACGTCTTTAACCGACATATAATTATATTCAATAAGTTTTAAAATTATGAACTTAATTATAATTTTTTTTATTTTTTTAGAATCTAAACACTAAAAATTGTAGGTAAATTTGTCTTATGCCTTTACAAATATTTCTACAGTTTTAATTATTAGACGTATCTCTTTTTATTATAAAAATAGTATAGAAATCAAGATTATCTCGATAAATACAGAGTTTTAAGGGATTTAGGAGAAAAAAATTTTAAGAATTTACAATGATATTATAGCAAATGAAAGAATCTTATTTGTTGGAGCATGGTTTGTTAAGAGCCTGTTTCGGAAGAAATTCCATAAGATATTCTTGATAAATTATGTGGAAATAAGTATTATCTGCAAAATTAGAAAAGAAATGACTTTATAATTTATCCATGTTATAATTATTGATGAGAAATCAATAAATCGGAATGACTTTTGGAATTTAACAACACTAAGTAAGGAAAAAGTGAATGATTTTTGCAAGGAGGTGTTAATATCAGACAAGTAAAGTCTTTTATTTTTCCAGTCATATGCTTAATATTCTTAGACCAAATTAGCAAATCTCTTATAGGATTATTCTTAATGGACTCTGAATTTGATATAATTGGAAAATTTTTAAGATTTAATCCTGTTCAAAATACAAATCTCTCTTATGGTGGAAATTTTATTGGGATTCTATCTAATTTATGGGTACTGATATTGTTTAACATTTTGGTTATCCTCATTATTGTATCTGGATATGCTTTTTACAAATCAAAAAATAAACAAACGAGCTATTCAGTAAAAGTAATTATATCTTGTGGGCTTGCTGGGGCAATATGTAGCTTGATAGATAAAGTATTTTGGGGAGGAAGTTTAGACTTTTTGCAGATACCAAGCTTTTTTATTTTTGATTTAAAGGACTGCTATCTTACTGTTGCAGAAATAATATTTGTTATCATAGGAATTTTGCATAATAGAGAAATATCAATGAAAGAATATATATATTTTTGCTATCGTCAGTTTAGAAGATAAATTCCAGTTTCAAGGTAAACTATTTAATTACAGCAAATGGCTGGCTCGCTTCAGCTGTTGATTATCTAACAAGAGAAGCTCAAAATATCGAATATGAAACACAGTTAATTTTGATTAAAAAATTGGCTGTTTTTTCTTTTGTAGAAATTTAAGCATAGGTATAAATAAATGACTACATTTAAGTATTATGTTATAATTGGATGCAACAAAAAGCCAGCAAAGCCCACAAAATAGAGCTATGCTGGCAACATGATGAAATATTCTAAATAAAATTTTTATTTATCTGGAATTGTATATTTTTTCTATAATATTAACTACAGCGTACATTGCCCAAGCACAGATAGCTAATACAAATACTCCCATCATTACTAAATCTAACTTAAATACTTGAGAGCCATATACTATCAAGTAACCTATTCCATATCTTGAAACTAAAAATTCTCCAACGATTACACCTACCCATGCCATACCAATATTAATCTTAGTTAAATTTATTAAATTTCCTGTATTTGCAGGTAATATGAGTTTAAATAATATCTGAGACTTACTAGCTCCAAAACTCTTTAACATCTTAATTTTTTCTTCATCTATATTCATAAAATAATTATAAGCTGAAAGTATAGTAACAACAACAGAAATAGTTACTGCTGTTACGACGATTCCTTCTATTCCAGCACCTACCCAAACTATAATTATAGGAGCTAAAGCAGTCTTAGGAAGAGCATTTAAAACTACCAAAAATGGGTCCAATATTTTTGATAATTTTTCTGACCACCAAAGAGCAATTGCTACCAAAATACCTAAAACAGTCCCTATAACAAGACCAAGAATAGTTTCATATACAGATATTCCAATATGTTTAAATAATTGACCACTAGATGCATATTGAATAAATAAATTGTAAATATCACTTGGTTTGCTAAATAGAAATGTATTTATAACATTTAAGTCAGCTAAAAGCTCCCATACTACAATAAAACCGATTAGAATTAATAGCTGGTAGAATAATACATTTCTTTTTTCTCTTTTTATATCTTTAACATAGTTTATATATCCTTCAGATCTTTTATTAAGCCTCATGTGTATCTAGCTCCTTCCATAATATGTCGAAATACTTTTGAAAATCAGGAACTTTACGTGTTTTGAGAGGCGTTTTTGTTCCATCCATGTTAAGTTCAATATTATAAATACTTTTTATGGTAGCTGGTCTTTTAGATAGTATTGCAACCTTATCTGATATGCTTATTGCTTCTACTATATCTAAAAAAGTGCAACTAATTGCTTAACGAAACAGAATTATCCATTTCAGCACCCATATAAACAATATTAAGATTTCCCAAACTACTATCCCAAACAATAGAATTAATAATAGTAGATAATAACAATCTCTTATCATCTAAACTGGCGTTATCAACTTCGTCATTAAATCTCTTTAAATTACTAACGATAATATCAATATTAATACTTCCACTATTAATATTGACGTTACTAGATTCCAAAGTATTAATCTTGTCCTTTAAAATACTAATCTCACTATTTAAGCTCTCAATTTGAGAAACTATATAATCAGAAGCACTGCTACTGGTATTTTTTGCAAGTTTTATAACTAAATTTTTAATAAACTTTTCTTTATCTAAAATTTGATTTTTAAGTAAATTAGTTTCAGATTTTAAAATATTAAAAACATTATCAGTTTTAATGTTATTACTATTAAATGAACTTATGATAGACTCCTCTTTACAATTTTTAATTTTATCTATAACTAAACTTTCAACTAATGGACCATTAAGGTTTTTGCAGTTACAACTATCAGCACCAAGTGTTTTTTTAGTGCCACAAATATAATAATATTTTAAATCTTTATCAGTTTTTTTACCTTTATAGGTAATTCTCATATTAGAACCACACTTACCACATTTTATAAGACCAGATAAAAGAGCAGTTTTTCCAGTTGCTATTCTTGGTGTCTTATCACGATTTTTATCTAGCTGATTTTGTACTTCAAGCCATATTTCGGGTTCTATAACTCCATGGTGTTTTGCAATTGCTGCTATTGAGTCAGACGTATTTTTAGCATATGTAAGGATTCCACATTTTCTATCTGGAGTGCCTACAACGTCCATACCATTATTTCTAAGATACTCTAAAATTTTATCATTAGCTTTTACGTATGCTGGATTTCTAAGTATTCTAGATAAAGAACTAGGGTCAAATTTACCACCACGAGAACCTCTTATTCCATTATGATAGACATATTTATATAACTTGGATAATGACCTAAGTTCTAAGTATTTATTGTATATTAGCTTTACAACCTCCATTTGTTCATTATTTACTTGAAGTTTATACATACTTCTTTCTTTTAAATTTTCATCTAAGAATGTGATTTTTTCACTGTTAAATCCATGAGGTGTATTGCCCCCAAGCCATCTACCACTACGAGCTAGTTCATACATATTATCTTTTATACGTTCTGCTATTGTCTCTCTTTCTAGTTGAGCAAATACACTTGATATAAACATCATAGCTCTTCCCATTGGAGTTGAAGTATCAAATTGCTCTTTGATAGATATAAATGATATGTTTAGTTCATTTAATTTTTCTATTAAAGTCGAGAAGTCAGATACATTTCTCGATATTCTATCTAATCTATAGCAAATTAAATAATTGAATTTCTTATCTTTAGCATCCTGCATCATTTTTTTAAATTGTGGTCTATCTATATTACTGCCACTAAAACCCTCATCTTCATATATCAAAAAATCTTTTATACCAATAGACTTTGTATAATCCATACATAATTGTATTTGATTTTCTATAGATTCACCTTTTCCAGTAAATCTTGATTTTCTTGAATAAATTGCAGCTTTCAAAATTAAAACCTCCTATAAATTAGGATATATATTTGAAATTATTTATATACAGCCTTTCAAGTAAACTTATTAGAATGAATTTATTAATTAGGCAAATTTATATAATTCTACTTTTTATAATATATGACTATTTATTTTATTTCTTTACTATTCAAGTTTTAAATCAATAATAAATTTTGATACTTAATTGTATCAGGACAAATCTCTAATTTCATAGATTAATATAAAATCGTAGTTTACTATGAAAAAGTTAAAATTTAAATATTTTAAGTGATGATTCTTTGAAACTAATAGTTATAACAAAAATTTGTAGGGGGCTTGCATATGGAAATCAATGTTATAGAGATTTTTCCTAAAGATGAAGCTAAACTTAATGAAATAGAAATGGCTAAAGCTAGTTGGTTTGTAAATATAATAGGTAAAAAATATCCTAAAGAAGTTTTAGACAAAGCATTTAGTACTTTAGAAAAAGAATTAAATATAAGTAAAGCTGATACATAAGCTTTGATTATTGATTTTATATACTATTGACTTGACATTATATTAATCAAATAGTATATTTTTAAATATAGCACAATGAAGTGTTAAAAGAGCAATGGAGCTCCATAGATAAAGTCTATGGAGCTTTTTTGTATATTTAACTTAAGGAGGATAGAAATTTGAATAACTTTGAGATTAAAACAAGAATAAAATTTGGAGAAGGTTCACTGAAAGCTTTACAAGAATTAAAAAACAAAAACGTATTAATAATAACGGACCCATTTATGGTTAAATCAAAAACAATAGATAAAATAACATCTAACTTAGTAAATTCAACGTATCAAGTTTTTGAAGAAATAGTACCAGACCCGCCAATAGAAATAGTAGTAGCGGGAATAGAAGCATTTAAATCTATAAATCCAGATGTAATAATAGCTTTAGGTGGTGGTTCTGCAATAGATGCAGCAAAATCTATAATGGATTTTTCTAAAAAAATATTAAAAACTAACGAAGTAGAATTTATAGCAATACCAACAACAAGTGGAACAGGTTCAGAAGTAACATCATTTGCCGTAATAACGGACAGTCAAAAGAAATGTAAGTATCCATTAGTAAGTGATGATTTACTTCCAGACATGGCAATACTAGACCCAGAACTTGTAAAAACTGTACCAAACTTCATAACAGCAGATACAGGTATGGATGTATTAACACATGCCATAGAAGCTTATGTATCTACAAATTCTAATGACTTCTCAGATGCACTAGCTGAAAAAGCCATAAAGTTAGTATTTAAATACTTAATAAAAGCATATAAAGATGGAAATGATATAGAAGCTCGAGAAAAAATGCACAATGCATCTTGTTTAGCAGGTATGGCATTTAACCAAGCATCACTTGGTATAAATCATTCTATTGCACATGTACTAGGAGGAAAATTCCATATACCACATGGAAGAACAAACTCTATATTACTTCCTCATGTAATAGAATATAATTCATCAATAGTAGGATATACTAATACAACTTACTCAGATACAGCTAAAAAATATGCACAAATAGCAGAATTAGTAGGACTTGGGAATGGTAATATAAGAATAGCTGTTAGAAATTTAGTAAATGAAATAAAGAAACTACAAAAAGAAATGAATATGCCAACCAAATTGACACAGTGCAAATTAAGTTTAGAAGATGTAACTAACGAGGAAAGAGAAATAGCAAAACTTGCTATAAAAGATTCTTGTACATTAACTAATCCTAAAATTCCAACTGAGGATGATATAATAAACATATTAAATAATATTAAATAACTATATTTTATTACATGTAAACATAATATTATACAAGTAGGGAAAATGTTTTTAAAAATATAAATTATATATTGACAAATATAAAACATAAAACTATAATGAAAGTATCACAAAGGCGTGATACTTTAGTAGAAAGCAATGGAGCTTCTTAGGAATATTAATATTATTCTTATGAAGCTTCTTTTATTTTAAGCAAATAACTTTTTAGTAAACTATATTTAAAGAAAGCAGGGAATAAATTTGACTGAAGAATCTAAGCAAAGAGTTATTCAAGAATATGTTCCTGGAAAGCAGGTTACATTAGCACATATAATAGCTAACCCTAATGAAGATATATATAAGAAGTTAGGATTAGTACTTGATAAAAAAGATGCAATAGGAATACTTACAATAACACCAAGTGAAGCATCAATAATAGCAGCAGACGTTGCCACAAAAGCTTCAAATGTATCTTTAGGTTTTATAGACAGATTTAGTGGTTCTGTAGTAATATCAGGTGATGTAAGTTCTGTAGAATCAGCGTTAAACGATGTTTTAGAAGTCTTAGGAAATATGTTAAACTTTTCATCTACAAAAATAACAAGGACATGATGTACAATGAAGAATATAATATTTATGGGAAAGACAGGTAGTGGCAAAACTACTTTATGTCAAAAACTAGACCAGTTAGAATTGAAATATAAAAAAACTCAGTCAGTAGAACTTTATAATAATGCAATAGACACTCCTGGTGAGTATATGGAAAATAGAAGCCTATACAATGCCTTAATAACAACATCAGCAGATGCTAAAATTATAGCAATAGTGTATGATGCTACACAAGAAGAAAATTATATAGCACCAGGTTTTGCAAGTATGTTTTGTAAAGATGTAATAGGGATTATAACTAAAATAAATAAAGCTACTGAAAACGAGGTAAATATAGCTTATGAAAGACTATCACTAGCAGGAGCAAGCCAAATCTTTAAAATAGACACAGTTGATGATATAGGACTTGAAAAATTATTTAAATATCTAGAAAAATCTAAAAATATAGAGGAAATTTAAGGGGAAATATTTTTTTACTCAAAAATATGATAAAAATATGATAAAATAAAAGATATATAAACTATTCTAAGAAGATTTAATCTTTAAGTGAGGTAGGAACATGGGGAAAAAAATACTATTGGTTGATGATGAACCACTGTTAAGGATGGATACAAAAGATATACTAGAAAGTTATGGCTATGAAATAATAGGAGAAGCAAGTGATGGGTTTGAAGCTGTTGAAATGTGTAAAATGCACAAACCTGATTTAGTTATAATGGATATAGAAATGCCAATATTTGATGGGATAAAGGCAGGCAAAATAATCTGTAAAGAAAATCTAGCGGGTGGAGTACTTTTATTAACTTCATTTGAAGATAAAGAATACGTAGAAAAGGCCAAAAGCATAGGTGCTTATGGATACTTAGTAAAGACAGCAAGTGAAAAATCACTTATACCAACTATAGAAATGTGTTTAAATAAGGTGAATGAATTTGAAAAAATGAAAAAGGATTTAGAAAAGGTAAATTCTAAATTGAATGAAAGAAAATTGGTAGAAAGAGCAAAAGGTATACTTATAAGAGAGTTTAAAATTTCTGAGGATGAAGCATACACTAGAATAAGAAAATTAAGTATGGATAAAAGAACTACAATGATGGAAATTGCCAAAATGATTATAATAGGATACGATGACTAATACGATAAAAAAAATAGCAACTACACAAACATACTTAAATAATAATGAAATTGAAAAAATTATAGAAGTATCAAAATCCTTAGATTTAATGGCTTCCTTTTATGAGGCTGATGTTTTTATAGATGTACTAAGTAAAATTGATGATGAAGCAATTGTTGTGGCACATAGTAGACCTAAAGAGAAGTCAGTGTACTGTGAAAATGTTATAGGCAAAAAGGCTCTACTTGAAAATGAACCAGGAGTTATAAAGTGCTTAAAAACAGGAGAAAGAGTAAGAGATATAAAAGCTTTAACACAAGAATATAAACTGGTTAAACAAAATATTCAGCCAATAACATTGGATGACAAAGTTTTAGCAGTATTAATAGTTGAAAAAGATATAAGTAGTGAAGTTAAAAATGAGTTTAACACTAGTGAAGATGAAGAAAATAAGAATTTGCATCAGTTTATAAAACTAATAGGAAATAATGATTTTTTAGTTGATAATTTAAATTCAGCTATACTCATATTTGATAAAAATGGAAAATTAAAAATTAAAAATCGTATTGCAACTGAGATATATAAAAATCTTGGATTTGAATGTGATATACAAGATATGCATTATAACGACTTGTATATAGAGACTAAATTATTTGAAGATATATTAATGGATGAAAATTATGATGAGACAAATGAAGTTTCAATAGGTAATATGTTTTTCAAAATAAAAACCATGTACATCAAAGATGATGAATTTAAGGTTTGTAAAATAGTACAAGATATAAGTGATTTAAAGAGAAAAGAAGAAGAACTAGTTTTGAAAACAGTAGCTATAAGGGAAGCTCATCATAGGGTAAAAAATAATCTTCATACAGTAATATCTATAATAAAAAAACAAAGTAGATTATCTCAAAACGACGAGGTTAAACAGTGTTTAGATAATATAATAAACAGAGTATTTGCAATACTTTCGACTCATTATTTATTATCTAAGGAAGTGGATAATAATATATCTATACGAGAAGGTATCAATTTATTAGTGTCAAATATTCAAGGCGGGTATTTATTTAGTAAGGATATAGATATACGTATAACAGGTGAAGATTTTAAAATTAGTGGAGAAAAAGCAACAGCAATACTTTTGGTTATAAATGAAATACTACAAAATTGTTATGACCATGCCTTTACTGATAGGGAATATGGTAGTATACAAATATTAATAAACAAAGATAATGATTCGAGAAACATTGCCATTATAGATGATGGAATTGGATTTGATAATAATAATATAAATAAAAATAGTTTAGGGACATATATAATAGATAGTTATATAACACAAATGTTAAAGGGAAGTATAAATAGAAAAAGTAGTAAAAATGGTACAGAAGTATTAATTACTATACCTACACAAATTAATATTTAAATAATAACTCATCTACAAAGTAGTAGTTTTAATTGAGCAAAGAGGCTTAAGGTTATTAATAGATTAAGTTAGTTGAATGTATTTATAAAAATTATAAGTATATATTCAATTTAACAGATATTTATTATAACTTTGAGCCTCTTTGCTTGTTTAAGACATACTTAAATTTTAGGAGGTGAGAAAATGAGAGAAGAGTTATTAAGTGTTGGTATTGACATTGGAACAAGTACTACTCAGTTGATTTTTTCTAAATTAATAGTAGAAAATACTGAATCAAATTTTTCGGTACCTAGAATAAGTATAGTAGACAAAGAAATTATTTATAAAAGTAAAGTTTATTTCACTCCTCTTATTTCAAATAATGAAATAAACGGTCAACAGATAAAAGATATAGTTGAAAATGAATATAAAAAAGCAAATATATCTAAAGTGGACATACATACAGGAGCAGTAATAATAACTGGTGAAACAGCTAGAAAAGAAAATGCAAATGATGTACTTCATACTTTAAGTGGATTTGCTGGAGACTTTGTTGTTGCAACAGCAGGACCTGATTTAGAAAGTATAATATCAGGAAAAGGAGCTGGAGCTCATATCTATTCAAAAGAACATTCAACTACAATTGTAAATATAGACATAGGTGGGGGAACTAGTAATATAGCTTCATTTAAAAGGGGAGAAGTAACTGATACTGGGTGTTTGGATATAGGTGGAAGGCTTATAAAGATAGATAAAATAAGTAAAAAAATAACTTATATATCACCTAAAATAGATAAAATCATAAAAGATAATAATTTAAATCTTCAGGTAGGTACAGTAGCTACAGTAGAAAATACAAAACCAATAGTTGACATAATGGTTGATTTATTAATGGAAAGCATAGGATTAAAAAAACAGACACCTTTGTTTGATTTTATAATAACCAATAAGTCAATAAGTGTAGATGAAAATATTAAAAATGTTTCATTCTCTGGTGGAGTAGCTGATTATATTTACTACGATGGAGAAATAAATGATTATTTTGAATATGGTGACTTGGGAATTTTACTGGGGCAAGCAATAAAAAATTGCGAATACCTTAAAAAAGTAAATGTAGTTAAATCTATGGAAACAATAAGAGCCACAGTAGTTGGAGCAGGTTCTCATACTACTGAAGTAAGTGGAAGTACAATAACTTATACTAGCGAAAAGTTTCCACTTAAAAATTTGCCAGTTTTAAAATTGTCAATTGATGAAGAAACAGGTACTTCAAAACAAATCAGTGAAGCTATAAAAAACAAACTTAACTGGTTTAAACTAGAAAATGATTTACAGAAAGTTGCTATAGCTATGATAGGAAAGAAAAATCCAACCTTTTTAGATATACAAGAGTATGCTAAAGGTTTTGTAGATGGAATGCAACAAATCCTAGAAAATGATTTGCCTTTTATAGTAATCGTTGAAAATGATATGGCAAAAGTATTAGGTCAAGCTATATATGCATTATTAAATTATAAAAAAGAGATTGTTTGTATAGACAGTGTCAAGGTTGAAAATGGAGACTATATAGACATTGGAAAACCTATAGTTGAAGGTAAAGTTTTACCTGTGGTAATAAAAACATTAGTTTTTAATTAATAGAAGGAGGTAAGTAAATGATTTTAAAGACAAAATTATTTGGACGTACTTATCAGTTTAAAGGCTTATATGATGTAATGGCTAAAGCTAATGAAGAAAAATCAGGAGATAAATTAGCAGGTCTTGCAGCAGAATCAGCTGAAGAAAGAATAGCAGCAAAAGTTGTTTTATCACACATAAAGTTAGAGGATATAAGAAATAATCCTGCAGTAGCATATGAGGAAGATGAAGTAACAAGAATAATACAAGATGCTGTAAATGAAAAAGTTTATGAAGAGATAAAAAATTGGACAGTATCTGAACTTAGAGAGTGGATATTAGATTCAAATACTACAAGTCTTGATATAAGAAGAATATCAAGAGGATTAACTTCTGAAATGATAGCAGCAGTTGCAAAATTAATGTCAAATATGGACTTAGTTTATGCAGCTAAAAAGATAAAGGTTACTGCTCATTGTAATACAACTATAGGAGAACAAGGAACATTATCAGCAAGACTTCAGCCTAATCATCCAACGGATGACCCAGATGGAATACTTGCATCGCTTCTTGAAGGTTTAACTTTTGGTATAGGAGATGCAGTACTTGGATTAAACCCAGTTGATGACTCTGTTGAAAGTGTTACTAAAGTATTAAAGAGATTTGAAGAAGTAAAACAAAAATATCAAATACCAACTCAAACATGTGTATTAGCACACGTTACTACACAAATGGAAGCAATAAGAAATGGTGCTCCTGCAGATTTAATCTTCCAATCTATAGCAGGTTCTGAAAAAGGAAATGAAGCATTTGGATTTAATGGCAATACCCTAGAAGAAGCTAGAAAGCTAGCTTTAAAACATGGTACAGCTACGGGTCCTAATGTTATGTATTTTGAAACTGGACAAGGTTCAGAATTATCTTCAGAAGCACATCATGGAATAGACCAGGTTACTATGGAAGCTAGATGTTATGGATTTGCTAAAAAGTATGAACCATTCTTAGTGAATACAGTTGTTGGATTTATAGGACCTGAGTACTTATATGATGCTAGAGAAGTTGTAAGAGCAGGGCTTGAAGACCATTTTATGGGTAAATTACATGGATTACCAATGGGTGTTGATGTTTGTTACACTAACCATATGAAGGCTGACCAAAATGATATGGAAAACTTAGCTATACTATTAACAACAGCAGGATGTACGTATTTTATGGGAATACCTCATGGAGATGATGTTATGCTTAACTATCAAACAACAGGATACCATGAAACAGCATCACTTAGAGAAATGTTTGGACTAACAGCAATAAAAGAATTTGATGCTTGGATGGAAAAGATGGGATTCTCTAAAGGTGGTAAGTTGACAGAGTTAGCGGGAGACGCATCTGTATTATTAGGATAGGAGGTATTTAGTATGAATGAGAAGGATTTAAAAGCATTAGTAGAACAGTTAGTTGGACAAATGGTTGGAGAATTAGATACTAATGTTGTATCTGAAACTGTTAAAAAGGCAACTGAAATTGTAGTAGACAACAATGCTTGTATAGATGATATAACAGAAGTTGATATAAGAAAGCAATTACTAGTAAAAAATCCTAAGGATGCAGAAGCTTATTTAGATATGAAAGCAAAGACACCTGCAAGATTAGGTATAGGAAGAACTGGTACTAGATATAAAACAGAAACAGTTTTAAGATTTAGAGCAGACCATGCTGCTGCACAAGACGCTGTATTCTCTTATGTAGATGAAGAATTTATAAAAGAAAATAATATGTTTGCAGTAGAAACTTTATGTAAAGATAAAGATGAATATTTAACAAGACCAGATTTGGGAAGAAAATTTTCTCCAGAAACTATAAATAATATAAAATCTAAATTTGATACAAATCAAAAGGTTTTAATATTAGTGGGAGATGGACTTAGTTCAGCTGCGATAGAAGCAAATTTAAAAGACTGTGTGCCAGCTATAAAACAAGGTCTAAAAATGTATGGTATAGACTCAAGTGAAATTTTATTTGTTAAACATTGTAGAGTTGGTGCTATGGACCACTTAGGTGAAGAACTAGGTTGTGAAGTTATATGTATGTTGGTTGGAGAAAGACCAGGATTAGTTACTGCTGAATCAATGTCAGCATATATAGCATACAAGCCATACATAGGAATGGCAGAGGCAAAGAGAACAGTTATATCAAATATTCACAAAGGTGGAACAACTGCAGTTGAAGCAGGTGCTCATATAGCTGAACTTATAAAAACTATGTTAGATAAAAAAGCTTCAGGAATAGACCTTAAATAAAGTCGAGGGAGTGTAGAATATGAAAAACGATGTAATTCGTCCTAATATACTAGGAATTAAAATAATTTCGAATATAAGTCCAGAAATGGCACAAAAACTAGAACTAAAATCACATCATAAAAGTTTAGGTTTAATAACTGCAGATTGTGATGATGTTACGTACACAGCTCTTGATGAAGCAACTAAAGCTTCAGAAGTTGATGTTGTGTATGCAAAATCAATGTATGCAGGTGCTGCAAATGCTTCAACAAAACTTGCTGGTGAAGTTTTAGGAATAATAGCAGGTCCAAGTCCAGCTGAAGTAAGAAGTGGTCTAAATGCAGTAGTTGATTTTCTAGAATATGGAGCAACTTTTATAAGTGCAAATGATGATGATTCAATAGCATATTATGCTCACTGTGTATCAAGAACAGGTACATACCTTTCAGAGGTAGCAGGAATAAGAGAAGGTGAGGCGTTAGCTTATTTAGTTGCACCACCACTTGAAGCAATGTATGCTCTAGATGCAGCAATGAAGGCTGCTGACGTTAAGATGTGTGAATTATTTGCACCTCCAACTGAAACAAACTTTGGTGGAGCATTACTTACAGGTTCTCAATCGGCTTGTAAAGCAGCATGTGATGCATTTGCAGAAGCAGTAAAATCAGTTGCAGACAATCCAACAGGATTTTAGGATAGTTAGATGGATGCTATAGGCTTAATAGAAGTAATAGGATATGTTGCTGCAATAGAAGCTTCTGATGCTTGTTTGAAATCTGCAAATGTTAATATTGTAAGAATTGATAAGGTTGGAGCGGGTATTGTTACTTTAACAATATGTGGAGACGTTGGTGCTGTAAAATCTGCTCTAGAAGCAGGTGAAATTGCAGCTTCTCGAGTTGGTACATTAAGAACATCACATATTATACCAAGAATCCATAATGAAGTAACAGATGCTTTATTTAAAAATAAAGAACCTAAAGTCTGTGAAGTTTCAGAAGATAAAGAGAAAAACTTTGAAATTACATTAGAAATAACTGATAATGTATCGAAAAGTTTATTGGAAAAAAATAATGTAATTTTAGATGTCACTGGGAATAGTGAAAATAATGATGAAAAACTATATAGTGATGTAAATAAAATTAACAAAGAAATTGAAATAGTTGATAATAGTTTAACTGAAATTAATGAAGAAAAAATAGAAAATACTAATGATAATAAAGAAGTATTAGAACAAGTTAAAATAGAAAATTCTGATTTTGATAGAGATGATTTATCAAAGAACAGCGTGAAAAAACTTAAAGCTATGGCTAAGAAATTAGACTCTTCAATAACTTATAAAGATTTAAATGTTCTTAAAAAAGAAGAATTGATAAACTTAGTTAAAAATCTTAGCAGAGGGGATAGATAGTTATGACACTTTTAGATAAAGATTTAGTATCTATACAAGAAGTCAGAACTCTTGTAAAAAGAGCTAAAGTGGCTCAAGAAAAACTTTCTAAAATGAGCCAAGAGCAAATAGATAAAATAGTGAAGTCTGTTGCAGATGCAGCATTTAACAATGCTACTAAATTAGCTAAAATGGCAAATGAAGAAACTGGATTTGGAAAATGGGAAGATAAAGTAATTAAAAATACTTTTGCATCTATGGGAGTTTATGAAACTTTAAAGAACACAAAAACTATTGGAATAATTAGGGAAGATAAAGAAGCAAATACAATAGATATAGCTACACCAGTTGGAGTTGTAGCAGGTCTTATACCTTCAACAAACCCTACATCAACAGTAATATACAAAACTATAATATCTTTAAAAGCAGGTAATACTATAGTTTTCTCTCCACATCCAAATGCAAAAAAATGCATACTTGAAACAGTTAATATAATAAGTGAAGCAGCTATAAAGGCTGGAGCTCCAGAGGATTCAATATTATGTATAACTAATCCAAGTATCGTTGGAACGAATGAATTAATGAAACATAAAGATACAAACTTAATATTAGCAACTGGAGGAGAAGCAATGGTTAGAGCTGCTTACTCTTCGGGAACACCGGCTATAGGAGTTGGACCTGGAAATGGACCAGCGTTTATAGATAAATCTGCAAATGTTAAGTTGGCAGTTAAAAGAATTATAGATTCTAAAACTTTTGATAATGGTGTTATATGTGCATCAGAACAATCTATAGTAATAGAAAAATCTATGGAAGAAACTGTTTTAAAAGAACTTAAAAATCAAGGTGCATATGTTTTAAATGAAGAGGAAAGCGAAAGATTAGCAAAATTCATATTAAGAGCTAATGGTACTATGAATCCACAAATAGTTGGAAAGAGTGTTGAGGTAATAGCAAATTTAGCAGATTTAACAAATGTGCCTAAAAATACAAAGGTCTTAGTTGCAAGAGAAAATAAAGTTGGTCATAATGTAGCCTATTCAAGAGAAAAACTCACACCAATACTAGCGTTCTATGTTGAAGAAAATGTAGAGGCTATTATGAATAGATGTAGAGAAATATTGTTAAATGAGGGTGCAGGTCATACCTTCTCAATGCATGCAAATGATGAAGAGTTGGTAAAGAGATTTGCTCTTAACATGCCAGTATCAAGAATACTTGTGAATACTCCTTCAGCACTTGGAGGAATAGGTGCATCAACAAACCTTGTCCCAGCATTAACACTTGGTTGTGGTGCAATAGGTGGAAGTTCAACTTCAAACAATGTAGGTCCACTTGATTTAATAAATGTTAAAAGAATAGCTTATGGAGTCAAAGAAATAGAAGAACTTGGAAGAGATAAATCTCAAGTTGAAAAATCAATGTTTGACTCAATGGATAAAGAAGAATTGATAAATCTTCTAGTTCAAAGATTAGTCAAAGAACTAGCATAACTAAAATAAACAATGAAACTTATAGCTATAGCTATAAATTTCTAAAATATAAACTATATAAAACTATAAAATTAAATTTTTGGAGGATAAGATTATGGCAAGTGCAAACGCATTAGGAATGATAGAAACTAAAGGATTAGTAGGAGCAATAGAAGCAGCAGATGCAATGGTTAAAGCTGCAAATGTACAATTAGTAGGAAAAGAACAAGTAGGTGGAGGATTAGTTACTGTAATGGTAAGAGGAGATGTTGGAGCTGTTAAAGCTGCTACAGATGCAGGAGCTGCAGCTGCTGAGAGAGTTGGAGAACTAATATCAGTTCATGTTATACCAAGACCACATTTTGAAGTAGATGCTATATTACCAAAAGTATCAGCTGAGTAATATAAAAGTAATTTTAAAATTTAAATTTTGATTAAAAAAGAGGCTATCTCAAAAATGAGTCTTACTAATAAACTCAATGTATTTTGAGGTAGTCTTTTTTATACATCTAATAGGAGATGTGATAAAATGGGTGTTTTAACAGAAAATGAAGTAAAAAGAAAACTTGGAAAAAACAAAGATAATATAACTGAATTCTATATAGAAAAAGGTCAAATAATAACTCCTTCTGCAAAATCTTATTTAGCTGAGAGAAGTATTGAACTTAAATATGTTGATAAACTTTCAGATATAAATAATGAACCTAAGGAAGTTATAAAAGAAGTAGTTAAAGAGAAAACATATAGATATACTACTGTGTTTGGTGCTAAACTAGATGAAAAACCAGAACATATGACTCAATTAAATGGAAATCTTTTAGTCTTTAAAGACCATAAAAGAATAATACTAAGAGGTAAAATCGACTCTCTTGAATCAGAAATACTAAAAGCACAGATTCTTTGTCAAAAACTAGGTATGCCAAAGCTTGTTAAGGAATTACAAGAAGTATTAGACTTTGTAAGAAATATAATGAGATGTGAAGTTTTGGAAGAGAAACTAGAAGACTTTAAACTTTTAGGGTTAACTCCACAAGAACTTAGAGAACAATCTCACTATCCTAAAAAATATTTTGGCATAGGACACGAATTCCCAAGTTATGAAATGGGGGAAGTAGTAGTAGCTATAAACAGTATAAGAAGTAATACACGAGAGGTTGAACTTGCAGCTTATGAAGCATTTAAAGGTGAGTATGGAAATGTTCACAGAGAAGATTTAATAAAGGCACTTAATAGATTATCATCAGTATTTTGGATAATGATATATAAAGTTAGAACTAATAAGTATAAGTAGTTGGAGGACACAATGGAGAGTCTATTAAATGAAATAGTAGAAGAAGTAATAAATAGAGTTAAAAAAGAAGCATTCATAGAAGTTGAAGCATCAGGAAGACACGTTCATTTAAGTAGAGAAGATGTAGATAAACTATTTGGAGAAGGATATACTCTTACAAAATTAAAAGACTTATCTCAACCAGGTCAATATGCTTGTAAGGAAAGAGTTACAATAACTGGTCCTAAAGGAAGTATAAAAAATGTAGTTGTACTTGGACCATGTAGAAATGAAACTCAGGTAGAAATATCTTTAACAGATGGTTCAACTCTTGGATTAAAAGCTCTTATAAAACAAAGCGGAGACTTAGAAGGTACTTTAAGTATTAAAATATCAACACAACATGGTGAAGTTGAACTTGACAAGGGGTTAATGGTTGCTAAAAGACATATACATATGACTCCTAGTGATGCTGAAAAATTCAATGTATGTGATAAAGAAATAGTTGAAGCTAAAGTTATGGGTCAGAGACCTTTAACATTTGATGATGTAGTAATAAGAGTTAGTGACAGCTTTAAAACTTACATGCATATAGATTATGATGAGGCCAATGCATGTGGTTATTCTAAGGGAACTGTTGCTAAAATAATAAAGAAAGCATAAATTTAACCTACTATATAGATTACCTCTAGGGAGGATTTAATATGAATTATGATAACCTTGTAGATTTAATAATGGAAGAAATCTATAAAAAAATAAACAGTAATGAACTAAAAGTATCTAATAAACCTAAGGCTGTGATTGTATTTGAACAAGACAACAATAAATTTAACTTATTAAAAGATGAATTTGAAATAGTAGAATTTGATAAAAGTATAAAAGAATGTGAAATAGTGATAGTTTCAAGACTTTGTATGAGAGGATTATCAAATATAGCACTTGGAAATTCAACAAGTGAGGAAGAAAGATTTATACTAAAAATGATTATGAAGGGCAAAAAGGTATATGTCCTAGATGAAGGAATTGAATATAAAAAATATAAGGATACTGCACCAAAAGCGCTATATAAGAAATTTATGTCATTTGAAGATGAAATGTGTAAATTTGGTATAGAAATTATAAAAGACTTAAATACTATAACTAAAAATAAGTTAAGTATAAAAAATGAAGTATCAAGTGCTATAGTTTCTAAAATAGAAAATACAAAAGCTTTAAATAAAGATACTGTAAATTTAACCAGTGTAGAAAGTATGAAAATAGATAATGAATTTAGTTTAGATTTAAGAAATAAAAAACTTATATCAGAAGCTGACTTAAGAAAACCAACTATAAATGGGGTCAAAAACATACTAGTTAATAAAAAAAGTATAATAACACCATTAGCTGTAGATTTTATGAGAATACACCATCTCAAACTAAAGAGAGTGTAAGGAGGTAATTTTATGGATATAGGAAAAGTTGTAGGTAATGTTTGGGCCACAAGAAAAGATGAAAAATTATGTGGTCAAAAACTTTTAGTTGTAAAAATTTTAAAAACTAAAGACACATACAAGGAAGGCTTCATGGTTGCAGCCGATAATGCAGGAGCAGGAAATGGAGACTTAGTTCTTATATCCAAAGGTTCCTCAGCTAGAGAATCGATTGAAAAAGCTCATGTTCCAGTAGATGCAACTATAGTTGGAGTAGTCGATTCATTTGAGGTGTTTGATGAATAAAAGTATAGGAGCTATAGAGTTTAAAAGTATTGCTAAAGGTATAGAAGTATCTAACGAAATGGTAAAGAAATCTTCAGTTGATGTATTGTACTTAAAAAGTATTTGTCCGGGTAAATTTTTAATAATAGTAGGTGGAGAAACTTCTTATGTAAATGAATGTGTAGACTATGGAATAAAACTTGGAGAAGGATATATTGTAGATAACTTTGTAATAAATGCAATTTCTAAAGAAATATTAGATGGATTTAAAAATAAGTACCAAGAGTTAGATAATATAGTCTCTATAGGCGTTGTCGAAAGTAGTAAAGTATGCGCTGGAATAAAAATGCTTGATAAGACTTTAAAATCAGGAGACTTAGTATTAGTAAAACTTCAATTATCTTTTGCTATAGGAGGAAAATTAGTATATATAGTAGCAGGGGATTTAAGTAGTTTAGAATATGCATTAAAAGAAAGTGAAAATGTAGTAAGAGAAAAGGAAGTAATATATAAGACTGTAATATCATCAGTAGACAGTCAAATAGTAAAAAGTCTTATAAAATAATGGGGGTAATTATGAGTATAAACGAAATTATAATCTATGTAATGGTAGTCTTCATGGTATTTGGAGCTATAGATAAATGTATAGGTAACAAATTTGGTCTTGGAGAACAATTTGAAGAAGGTATAATGGCAATGGGTTCACTTGCAGTTGCAATGGTTGGTGTTATATGCCTAGCTCCAGTGCTTGCTAATGTATTAAGACCAGTTGTAGTACCAGTGTTTAATATTCTTGGAGCTGACCCAGCTATGTTTGCTGGAAGTTTATTAGCTAATGATATGGGTGGTGCACCACTGGCACTTGAACTTGCCAAAGACCCTAATGCTGGGTTATTTGGTGGATTAATAGTAGGTGCTATGATGGGACCTACAATAGTATTTATAATACCAGTTGCACTTGGAATAATCGAAAAAGAAGACCAAAAATTCTTAGCAACAGGAATCCTTGCAGGGATAATAACAATACCTATTGGAGCATTCGTTGGTGGATTAGTTGCAGGATTTGAAGTAATGATGGTTCTTAGAAATTTAATACCAATAATAATATTTGCAGTAGTTATAGCACTTGGATTATTGAAATTTGAAAATGCTATGATAAAAGGATTCACATATTTTGGAAAAGGTGTAGTAATAGTTATAACTTTAGGACTTGCTGCAGCAATAGTTGAAGCTTTAACAGGAATAGTTGTAATACCTGGAATGAAACCAATAGGTGAAGGTATAAAAATAGTTGGAGATATAGCAATAGTCTTAGCAGGAGCATTCCCATTAGTATTTGTTATAACAAAGGTATTTAATAAACCATTAATGGCTTTAGGAAAAGTTCTTGGAATGAATGACGTATCAGCAGCAGGGCTTGTTGCAAGTTTAGCTAACTGTATACCAATGTTTGGTATGATGAAAGACATGGACAATAGAGGAAAGATAATAAACGTAGCATTTTCTGTATCAGCAGCATTCGTATTTGGAGATCACTTAGGATTTACAGCAGGATTTAATGCTAATATGATAACACCAATGATAGTTGCTAAATTAGTTGGTGGTATAACAGCAGTATTATTAGCTATGGTTATCGCAAATAAGACACTAAAAAAGGAGAATGCATAAGATGGATATAGCAAATATAGATAAAAATTTAATTGAAACATTAGTAAGACAAATAATAGAAGAAAAAATAAATGGAACTAAAGATACTGTAGACTTTGTTAGAAATAAAGATGTTAGTGGAATCACTTCTATAAAATTACCAACTGTAAAGGTTAGTGAGTCTGATAGATTAGATACAGGAAACCCAAGTGATGTAGTTTACACAAAAGATTTATTTACATTAGAGGAAAGCCCAAGATTAGGCTGTGGTATGATGGAAATGAAAGAAACAACTTTTGACTGGACTCTAAACTATGATGAAATAGATTATGTAATAGATGGAACTTTAGATATAATAATAGATGGAAGAAAGGTTTCTGCTTCTTCAGGTGAGTTAATATTTATACCAAAAGGAAGCAAGATACAATTTTCTGTACCTGATTATGCTAGATTTATATATGTAACATATCCAGCAGATTGGGCATCTCAAAATTAACAAGAAACTAAATTAAGTTAATAATAATCAAATAAATAATTTAAAACACAAACTATCAATAATTAGGGGTGTCTCAAACTGAGCTTTTTAGTTCATGAGGCACTCTTTTTGTATGAAATCAAATATATTTTCATAATTTCAACAATAAGAAGCTTATCTCTATTTAAGACAACCCTTTTTAATTATGAAGAGTGTTAGACTTTAGGCGTGCTTTTTCTATATTTACTAGGAGACATATTATATTTTTTATTAAACAATCTAATAAAATGCTCTACATTTGGATAGCCGACATTGTTGCTAATATCAGCAATAGGAATATTTGTGTTAATTAACAAACTTTCAGCTCTTTCAAGTCTAATTCTTTGTAATAATTGAGTAAAATTACAACCGGCAATCTCTTTAATAATCTTAGAACAATAAGGTATAGAAAAGTGAAATTCATTAGCAAGTTCTTCTAGAGTTATATCAACATAATTATCTTGAATATAAGTAAGAATATTTGTATGTTTTAAATTATCTTTCTTCGTCATATTAGGAACTTCTATACTATCTTCATAGTCTCTAAGTAACTTTGCAAAAAACACCATTATTAAATGATTAAGTATACTATTGTAATACCTATCTTGTTTATTATATTCTGAAAACATCTCTAAAATAGATACTTCTATTGATTTATCATCATTTGTATGAAAAAGGATATAGTCATTTTGCTTGTCCTTATAAATACTATTTAAAAAGAAGGAGGAAAGTAAATTGTTGTTTCTTAAAAAATCAAAGAAAGCATCTTCAAAAGTACTTCTACGTATTAATACATTGATAATAATACTATCATCAAATACTCCTACAGAATGTTTTACTCCAGGTGAAACTATACAAATATCTCCTTCTTTCATATGTATGCTATGATGACTAATTACCTGGTGACACTTACCTGATAAAACATAAATCATTTCAAAGAATATATGCTCATGCATAAATTGAGGTGTGTAGCGATTATGTTTTATAAGTATAACATTATCCTTGCTATTACACTTAAAATAAGTTTCATCTCTCATAAGTTGGGGAATCTTTTCATTATAAATATGTGGAATAATTAGATTATTCTTAATTATGTAATCTTCATTTAAGTTATCAATAAATAGCTTTAGGGATTCTGGATTTTGCTTTGCAAAATAATAATTTTTATAAAATAACTCAGATTCATTGTAAATATAAAGACTTTGAAATAATTTAGTCAAACTCATAAAATCTCCTTCACCTCTATGATTGTTAAGTATAAAATAAAAATATCATAAATATAAAAATAAATCAATTAAATTGGTTAAAAACGACAATAGTACAAACGTTTTCTAAAGGATATAATGATGTTAAGTCATTAGAAATAATAAAAACGACAAAATAAGGGGGATAACAAAATGACTACTTTAGAAGTTGTTAATGAAAAGAATGGACCAGGAATTTGGCGTCAAAGAATAGGCTATGGGGTATCCGACTTAGCTTGCAATTTAATTTGGCAAATGATATCGTTATATCTTCTATATTTTTACACAGATGTTATGGGATTAAGTGCAGTAGCAATAAGTTTTATGTTTGTTGTCACAAGGGTAATTGATGGAGTTACAGATTTATTGGTTGGTTACTGTATAGATAAAACAAATACTCGTTGGGGTAAATCAAGACCGTATTTCTTATTTGGTGCAGTGCCATTTGCATTGTTTGCAGTACTAGCATTTAGTGTTCCAGACATATCGTTAAATGGAAAATTAATTTATGCTTATGTTACATATATTGGATTATCTTTAACTTATACTATAGTAAACATTCCAATGGCTTCAATATTACCAAGTTTAACAGATGACACTAACGAGAGAACAGCATTATCAACATCAAGAAAATTCTTTGGATTCTTAGGTTCAACAATAGTAAGTTATAGTGCTTTAACTTTGGTAGCAAAGTTTGGGGGTACTGATGAAGCTCTAGGGTTTAGATTAGTTATGATGCTATTTGCATTTATAGGATGTGCAATATTCTTATTTACTTTCTCAAATGTAAGAGAACGTGTTGAAATAAAGTCTGAAAATGTAACCTTATCCCAAACTATAAAATCATTAAAAGAAAATAAACCTTGGAAATTATTTGCTTTAAATATATTATTCATGTGGACTGGATTCTTTATTCAATCTAGTGCATTAATATATTACTTCTCATACAATGTTGGAAGCAAAACTTTGGCAACAACAGTAGCTACAATTATGTCAATGGTACCAATACTTGCAAACTTCTTAGTACCAATTTTAGCTAAAAGATTAGGAAAACGTAATCTATACATAACTTCAGCAGCAGTACAATTTATAGGTCTAGGAATAATACTAATAGCTAATTTAAATACAAGTTTGATTATAGCAGGCTCTATAGTTTCTGCTTTTGGTTATGGAATAAAAGAAAGTATATATTTCTCAATGCAAGCTGACCCTGTTGATTATGGAATTTGGAAAACAGGGGTAAATACAACTGGAACATTAAACTCAGTAAATGGATTTTTAGGAAAATGTGCACAAGCTATATCAGGCGGGTTAGGTGGAGCGCTTCTAGCTTGGGGTGGATACATAGCTAAGGCAGAAGTTCAACCAGCTAGTGCATTAGTAGCAATTAAAGTAATGTATGTTTATATTCCAATGGTTCTTTTAATATGCTCAATGATAACTATGAAATTTTATGACTTAGATAAGCAATATCCTAAAATAAAAGCAGATTTAGATGCGAGAAATAAATAATAATAGCGTAGTTAAGGAGAAAAAATATGTCCAGTATTACAAATAGTATAAAAGACTTTAAAATGGAGATTAATCAAGATTTCATAGATAAAGCAGAAAGACTAAAACCAAACCTTGTAGAAAAGTTAGTTAAACCTAAGCAAATTGTTAATATTAAAATGGGTAAAAATGATTGGGAAGTTGTAGATACAAAGTCAATAAATGAACTATCTAATATAAGTTTAGGCAAGGGTGAGAGCATTTGTATTGACTTTGGGAATCACCAAGTGGGATATGTAAGCTTTAAAATAAAGCCAATAGGTAGCCCACCAGATGCACCTGCTCATTTAAGAATTAAGTTAGGAGAAACATTATGTGAAATAGGAGAGGATAGTTCAACTTACAAAGGAAGTATAAGTGGTAGCTGGATTCAAGAAGAGACTATGCATATAGATATTTTACCTTATAAAATTAATATGAAAAGAAGATATGCATTTAGATATTTGGAAATAAAGGTATTAGATACATCTCCTAAATATAAAGTAATAGTAGAAGATGTGTATTGTAATTTTGTATCATCAGTGGATATGTCAAAGATAAATTATTTATCAAATATTGATGATGACTTAATTCAAATAGATAAAATAGCTTTGAAAACTATGCAAGATTGTATGCAAACTGTTTTTGAAGATGGTCCAAAACGTGATAGACGCCTTTGGATAGGAGATTTAAGACTACAAGCTATAACAAATTATGAAACTTTTAAAAATAATGATTTAGTAAAAAGATGTTTATATCTTTTCGCAGGGTTAACTCAAAATAGAGGTCAAGTAGGAGCATGTTTATTTATAGAACCTAAATTATTAGTGGATGATACTGCTTTATTTGACTATTCATTATTCTTTATATCATGTTTATATGACTATTATGAGGCAACTAAGGATATGGAAGTTTTAAAAGAATTATGGAAAGTTGCATACATTCAAGTTCAGTTAGCTTTAGAAAGAGTTGGAATTAATGGTGTGGTTTATGATAGTAATGATTGGTGGTGTTTCTTAGATTGGAAAGAGGGATTAAACAAACAGGCAGGGGCACAAGGAGTATTAATATATACTTTAAAACAAGCTCATAAGTTAGCTGTAATATTAGGCGATAGTGAAAAAAAAGAAGAGCTTGAGTATGAAATAGATAGAGTGGTTCAAGGTGCTAAAAATCATTTATGGGATGAAAAACAAGGATTCTTTGTAAGTGGCAGTGAAAAGCAAGTTTCTTGGATATCTCAAATATGGTGTGTTCTTGCTGATGTATTTGATAAAGAAACAAATACAAAGATATTAGATAATTTATTAAATAATCCACCTGATGTGGATATAGTTACTCCGTATGCATATCATCATCTAGTTGAATGTTTAATATTAAATAATAGAAAAGAAAAAGCTCTTGAATGTATAAAAGGTTATTGGGGTGAAATGGTTAAGGATGGAGCTGATTGTTTCTGGGAGTTATATAATCCAAACGATAAGTTTGTATCTCCTTATGGTTCAAGGATAATAAACAGTTATTGTCATGCCTGGAGTTGTACACCTTCTTATTTTATAAGAAAATATTTTGTATAGATTACAGAATAAATAAGAAACTTTTCCAATAGCTTCCTTTATTGATTGAAATAAAAGTTAATATGGTATAATATCTAAAAAGAGAATCTTATCAATTAGAATATATATAGAAACAAGTGACTTAAAAGGAGACGCTATATGGAAGAGATAGTAAAGAAAGAACAAGCAAGTATGAATGATATTTTTTTGTATCTTAAAGCGAAATCAAACTCATTATATAAATTTGTAATATTATATAATGAGTTTATCAATAAGCCTAAAGATTATGGTACTGGTGAACTTATAAACATGGCTGAGGTACATATACTAACAGCGATTGAAGAAAATCCAGGAATAACTCCAACTCAATTAGCTAAAATGTGGAATAGAACTAAAGGTGCAATATCTCAGACTATATCTAAATTAGAGAAAAAAGGTTATATAACTAAAGAAAAAAAAGAAGGAAATGCAAAAACTATATTACTATATCCGACAACATCAGGAGTAGAGTTAAGTAAGGCACATAAGCTATATGATACCATAGATGTTACAAGAACGTTTGAATACTTAATCAAAGAATGTACATTAGAGGAAATAGATAGTTTTTATAAAGTAATTGATTTGTTTATTAATTTATTAGAAGAATCTCCACAGGAAAATAATGATTCTGAAAAAGAGTAGCTAAGATTGAAACTAAATAGAAAGAAATAGATGATATATAGCTAATATATGGAGGTAGTGATTAAGTACATATTATATGAATAATACTTATAGAATTAAAAAGTTTAGTGGTTTAAAGTTTAACTGCTAAACTTTTTTGATGTTTAGAATCTAGTATTATATAATTTGTTACAAATAAAAAAATTTCAATAGATTAATATGAAAATAGAAATATAAATAGAAAAATGCTATAACTTATCGACTTAATGCAGAAAAAAATTAAAATGATTGAGAAAAACAAAAATGAAAACGTTTTATATTGACATGAGGAAAAAGTAGTGCTACTATTTAAATATAGTTTAGACACTAAACTATATTTAAATTATAATAACTATTTTAGGGGGATGTTATGAATTTAAAACAATTAAGTGAAAAATATGAAGACTATGTAATTCAGATGAGAAGAGAATTCCATAAGTATCCAGAATTATCTTTTAAAGAAATAAGAACAGCTCAAAGAATAAGGGAAGAACTACAAAAAATAGGGGTACCTTTTGTATCTATTGAACCAAATATTGTAATAGCTACGATAAAAGGTAAAAAAGAAGGTAAGACAATTGCAATTAGAGGAGATATAGATGCGCTTCCAATGAAAGAAGATTCAGATGTAGAATACAAATCAGAATATGATGGAATAATGCATTCTTGTGGACATGATGCTCATGGAGCTATGTTACTAGGACTTGCACATATGTTAAATGACATAAAAGAAGATTTAGAAGGTAGAGTATTATTAGTTTTCCAAGCAGCTGAGGAAGTTGGTGGAGGATACAATGAGATAATACAGTACTTTAAGGAAAATGGAGGGCCAGATAGATTAATAGCTACTCATGTTTGGTCAAATATTGAAGCTGGTAAAATTTCTGTTGAACCAGGACCTCGTATGGCTGGTGGTTCTGGTTGGAGAATAGATATAACAGGTAGAGGTGGTCATGGTTCTAGACCGGATCAAAGTATAGACCCGATAAAGCCAGCTTGCGATATAGTTTTAAAAGTATCCTCTATACCAGTTAATCATGTAAGTGTACTAGAACAATGTGTTGTACATGCATGTGCAATACATGGAGGAACTACAATAGGAAATATTATTCCAAACAGTGCAGAGGTAATAGGTGGATACAGACATTTTACTGAAGAGTCAGGTAAAAAAGTGTTTGATACTATAAAGCAAATAAGTAAGGGTGTTGGACAAGTTTACGGAGTGGATGTGAAGGTTACTCATACTGGAGGTATAGGACCTGTTATAAATGATGAAGAAGCAGTTAAGATGGCTAAAGAAGTAGTTTCTAATATAGATGGATTAGAGTTAGATCCTTATGAGCCAATATGTGCATCAGATTGTTATGGTGAAATATTAAAAGAGTATTCCGGTTTTTATTGTTATCTAGGGGTAGGTAACAAAGAAAAAGGAATAATATATGCACAACATCATCCTAAGTACAATATAGATGAAGATACATTAAAGTTAGGTTTAGAATTTATGGCTAAATATGCAGTTGAATTTTTAAATAAAAAATAATAACTAAAATAAATCTAATTTTATAAATGGGGGGATAAAAATGCAAAGTACATTAAAGGAAGATAAGAAAAAAAGCGATGGAGGATTTTTAGGGTGGATTGAAAGAGTTGGAAATAAAATGCCACATCCACTAGCATTATTTACATATATTACATTGATAGTAGTAGTATTATCTGCAATAGCAAGCTTTTTAGGTTTTTCAGCAACAAGCCCTGCTACAGGCAAGTTAATAGAAGTTATGAACTTAATAAGTGCAGAAGGTTTAGTACTATTTATGCAAGGGTTTGTTAAGAACTTCCAAAACTTCCCTGTACTGGGGGTAGTTCTAGTTATGGCAGTTGCAACAGGGGTCTGTGAAAAAACAGGATTTTTCTCAACTGCTATAAAAATGAGTTTATCAAAAGTTAAGGGGAATGCCGTTGTATTTATAATAGCTTTTATAGGAGTATTTGCTAATCAAGCTGGTGATGCTGCTTTCGTATTAGTACCAACTCTTGCAGGGGCAATATTTTATGGATTAGGCAAAAATCCATTAGCTGGTATATTCTGTGGATTTGCATCAGTTGGTGGTGGATTTGCAACAGCTGTAATTCCTGGGGGATGGGATGTTACGCTAACACCAATAACTGTATCAGCAGCTCAAACTATTAAACCTGCGTTTGATATGACATTATTAGCTAGTTATTATGCACTATTTGTATCTGCATTTATAGTAGCTATAGTATCAACAATAGTAACTGTTAAATTTATAGAACCTAAATTAGGTAAATATACTGGTAAGCCAGAAGGCATGGATGATAATCAAGGTTTTGAGGTTACAAAAGAACAAGCAAAAGCAGCAAAGTCAGCAGGTTTTACCGTGTTAGCTTACGTAGCATTATTAGTTGCTTTATGTATACCGGCTAATAGTTTTTTAAGAAGTCCAGAAGGTTCTTTAATATTTGGGGCACCACTTATGTCTTGCTTACAGTTCTTTATAGTGATACTATTCTTCTTACCAGGGATTGTGTATGGAATGAAGGTTGGTAAAATCAAGACTGTAAAAGACTTAAATGATATATTATGTCAATCAATGGCAGCAATGACACCGTTTATCGTACTTGCAATAGTTATAGGTCAGTTCTTAACACTATTTTCAGTGTCTAACCTAGCACAGGTACTAGCTATAAAAGGTGGAGCATTACTTAACTCATTGCCATTACCACCACAAGCTATAATACTGCTATTTTTAGTGCTAGTAGCATTTATAAATATATTTGTTATAAGTGGAAGTACAAAATGGATGATATTTGGACCAGTATTTGTTCCGATGTTAATGCAATTAAACATACATCCAGCATTTACTCAGTTTGTATATAGATTAGGGGATTCTGTAACTAATCATTTATCACCATTAAATGCATTCTTTATAATACTTTTAGCAACAGTTCAAAAATACGATAAAAATGCAGGTATGGGAACTATATTCTCAGCTATGATACCTTACACTATAGGATACTTTGCAGTACTTGCAGTTTTAGTAGTAGTTTGGATGACAATAGGTATACCAGTAGGAATAGGTGGACAAGTTTGGTTATAAAACACATTTAATAATTTTGGGAGGAAAGAAAATGGAAACAACTGAAGTAAGATACAATTTTGATGAAGTAATAGATAGAAGTGGAACAAACTGCCTTAAATATGATCTTAAGACTCAATTTATGCCAGGGTCTTCAGAAGATGCACTACCACTATGGGTAGCAGATATGGATTTTGCATGTGCTCCTGAGATAATTAATGCAATGCATGAAAGAATAGACAGAAAAATATTTGGATATAGCTCTCAACAAACTGATGATTATTATAAAGCTGTATGCGGATGGTTTAAGAGAAGATTTGATTGGAAAATAGAAAAAGAGAATATATTCTTTAGCCCAGGGGTTGTACCTGCATTAGGCTTTTTCATACAAATATTGACACAAAAGGGTGATGGTATAATAATAGAAAAGCCTGTATACTATCCTTTTGAAGCTAAGATAACTAATAATGAAAGAAAGGTAGTCAATAGTCCTTTAAAGTTTGAAGATGGTCATTATTCTATGGATTATGATGGATTTGAAGAGTTGGCTAAAGATGAAAATAATAAGGTGTTTATATTATGTAGTCCTCATAACCCAGTTGGTAGGGTATGGAAAAAAGAAGAGCTTAGAAAAATAGTAGATATATGTAAGAAATATGATTTATGGATAATATCTGATGAAATACACTGTGATATTATTCGTAAAGGTGAAAAGCACATACCATTAGAAGTAGCATGCCCTGATTATAAGGATAGAATAATAACCTGTACAGCTCCAAGTAAGAGTTTTAACTTAGCTGGTATGCAATTATCAAATATAGTAATCAATAATAAAGAATTACAAGAAAAATGGATACTTGAAACAGATGCTAAATTAGCCATATTCTTACCCAATCCATTTGCAATAGTTGCTACTAAAGTTGCTTATAATGATTGTGAAGATTGGATGAATCAAGTAAATGAGTATATAGATGGCAATATTAAATATGTAGAAGATTTTGTTAATGAGTATATGCCTAAAGTAAAAATGACAAAATCTCAAGGGACTTACTTAGTTTGGTTAGACTTTAGAGGGTATGGATTAGATGCAAAACAGCTTGAAGATATAATGTTTAACAAGGCGAAGGTATTACTAGATGAAGGATACATATTTGGAGAAGAAGGAGCAGGATTTGAAAGAATAAATGTTGCTTCACCTAGACCAATTATAGAAGAATGTATGAATAGAATAAGAAGTGCATTTGAAGAGATATAGAGGTTGTAAAAAAGCTTAAAAACGAAACTTTAAGTTAGAAAAAATTTGGTTTGATATTAGTAAGGTAGAAATGCTCCTGGGTCGATAAAACAGACAGAGGGCTACTTCTACCTTATTTTATATGTATTATATTTGAATAGGAGATATCTTTGTTCATAATATCCTCAGTTCATTTAAGTTACCACCATGAATTTTTGTGGTATATATATTAATTAAGTGCATGATTTGTACCATCTATGGTAAAATAATGAAGTGTATAGTAGTACTAGAAATTATATGACTGTAATTTTTAGTATATAAGTCTAGATTTTATTATAGCTAGACTTTATAATCATATTAAGAAAAAATGAGAGGGATGAAAAATGGTAACATTAAAAGATATTTCAAAACATACTGGATTATCTTTAACACAGGTATCTAGAGCAATAAATAATCATAGTGATGTAAGTGAAGCTAGTAAAAAAAAGGTAATGGAAGCTGTAAAAGAACTTGGATACGTGCCGAATTTATCAGCTAAAAAACTAGCCACTAAAGTGGATAATTCTATAGCACTTATAATAGTAGGATTTGAAAGACATAACATAAGTGTAAATGATATGTTTATAGAAATTATGAGTGGAGTGTTCAATTTTGCTACAGAAAATGAATATGAAGTAGTTCAATATTTATACTCTGAAAAACTTAGGAATAAAAAGGGGTATCTTCAGTTTTGTAAAGAAAGAAATGTAAGTGGAGCGATACTTTGTGGGGTAAAAAGAGATGATCCAAGTTTAAAAGAATTAATAAAATCAGATTTTCCGACTGTATTTATAGATATACCATATCTTACTGAAAGTGTGGGGTCTGTAGTAATAGATAATGATAAATATGCTTACATAGCAACGAAAACATTAATTGAAAATGGAAGAAAAAATATTGGTTTTATAAATGGGCATGAAAAAGCACATGTATCTATAGGAAGAAAATCTGGATATACAAAAGCTCTTAAAGAATCTGGATTAGCTATAGAGGAGTCTAAAATAAAAAATGGTGAGTATGAACTTGAAAAAGCCAAACAATGTGCGATAGAATTAATAAATGAAAATGTAGATGCAATATTTTGTGCAAGTGATATAATGGCACTAGGAGCACTAAATGCATGTAAGGATTTAAATAAAGGTGTCCCAAATGATGTATCTATATTTGGATTTGATGGTATTACTTTGCTTGATTATATAACCCCTTCTATATCTACAATAAAGCAAGATAGTTATGATAAAGGATATAAGGCGTGTAAGTTACTTATAAATTATTTAAAAAAAGAAGAACCAATGGGTATTATAGAATCAGAATGTAGTGTTTTGATACGAGAATCTATTTAAAGAAAAAATAAATTGATATTTTTTCTTTTTTTTCTTTACAAACCCGAAACGTTTCGGTAGAATGTGCTTATAAACAAAATATATATAACGAGGTGGAGTAAATGACTTTAATGAAATATGATTTAGGTCAAGGAGAATACAAAAACTGGATAGTTTCTGAAATCGATTTTAAATCTAAATTCTTAGGTAAGTGTGAATCTATAATGTGTTTAGGAAATGGTTATCTAGGGCTTAGATCAGCAACAGAAGAAAAATATGTTGGTGAATCAAGAGATATGTTTGTAGCTGGAACTTTTAATAAATTCGAAGATGAGGTAACAGAACTTCCAAATGTGGCTGACCTAACTGAGATAAGGATATATATAAATGGCGAAAGATTTAATCTTTTAGAGGGCGAATTTAGAGATTATAAAAGGGAATTAAATATCAAGACTGGAGAATTAATAAGACATTTTATATGGTCTAGTGAAAATAGTGGAGAGGTAAGATTTGAATTTAAAAGATTTGTATCTTTAGAAAATATCCACTTAATAGCACAAAGTGTAAGTATAACTCCTTTAGAAAAAGACATCAAAATAAATCTACAATCAGGTATAAATGGACAGGTATCAAATACAGGAGTACAACACTTTACAGAAGGAAAAAAAAGAGTTTATGATTCTAAGTTTGTTCAATATACTCAACAGACTACAGAATCAAAAATAGATTTTGTATTAAATACAGTTCACAATTTTAAGATAAATAATGCGTCTTGTAATGTGAATAGTTTAATAGCTATAGATAGAAGAAAAATTTTCTATAATTATGATATAGAATTAAAAGCTAATGAAAATTTAATGCTTGAGAAAATATCTAATGTATTTACTTCAAGAGACAAAGAGTGTAAAGGTTTATCATATGAACAGCTAAAGACTAAGTCACTAGAAGAGCTAAAAACTGAAAGCGCTAAGGGATATGAAATACTACAAGTAGAGTCTGCTAAAGCTTGGGAATATAAAATATGGTCAAATGCGAAGATCATAATAGATTCACAAGATGGATATGAACAATTAGCAATGAGATTTGCTCAATATCATTTAGTGATAATGACACCTGCTCATGATAATAGAATGAACATAGGCGCAAAAGGATTATCAGGAGAAGGATACAAAGGTCATACATTCTGGGATACTGAAGTATTTATGTTACCATATTTTATATATAATGACCCTAAAGTGGCAAGATATTTATTAGAATATAGATACTTAACATTAGATGGAGCTAGAAAAAAAGCTAAGGAAAATGGATATGAAGGAGCACAATTCCCTTGGGAATCAGCATGGCTTGAAGATGGAGAAGTTACACCGGTATGGGGGGCTGTTGATATAGTAACAGGAAAACCTGAAAAAATCTGGACAGGATTTATAGAAATACATGTTACAAGTGATGTAGTATATGGAACATGGCAATATTACAACGTTACTAATGATCAAGAATTTATGGATAATTATGGATATGAAATCATATTTGATTGTGCTACATTCTGGCAATCAAGATTAGAATGGAATGAAGAGGAAAATAGATATGAAATAAATGGAGTAATAGGTCCAGATGAGTATAAAGAACATGTAGATAATAATGCATTCACAAATTATATGGCAAGATGGAACTTAGATTTAGCTGTAAAATATTACAATGAGTTAAAAGAAAATAGACCGGAACTTTTTGTTAGTTTAAATGAAAAATTAAATCTGGTTGAAAGTTTTATAAAGTGGGAATCAAAGAAAGATAAAGTATATCTTCCAGAACCAAATGAAATTAATGTGATACCTCAAGATGATACCTATCTAGAGAAAGAAATAATAGATTTAACAAAATATAAAAATCAAGAAATTGTAGGTAGCTTCTTCAAAGATTATAATATGAAGCAAGCTAATGAAATACAAGTGTCAAAGCAAGCTGATATAATGGTATTATTCTTATTATTAGAAGATTTATTCTCTGAAGAAACAAAAAGAGCTAACTGGGATTACTATGAGCCTAAAACACTGCATGATTCATCTTTAAGTTTATCTACGCACTGTGTACTTGCAAATGATTTAGGCTATAATGAACTTGCATACAAATTATTTAGAAAAGCTTGTGATATAGACTTAGGTCCAAATATGAAAACTTCAGATGCAGGTATACATGCAGCTTCTTTAGGTGGAGTATGGCAATGTGTAGTTAATGGATTTGGTGGAGTAAGGATGATAGATGGTAAATTAAGAATAAATCCATCTATACCAAGTACATGGAATGAGTTGAAGTTCTCGATACATTGGAAATCAGATGTATTAGAAATTAGTATAACTAGAGATAAATTATATATACAAAATACTACAAATAATAAAGAAGTAAGTTTTATACATGAAAATAAGGAATACACTTTAGTTGACGACATCACTATAGAATTAAAAAAGGCTACTTCATTAGCCTAATTTAACTGAATTAATTAGAAGATGGGTTTATGGGAGGGGCAATCCTATAAACCTATTTTAGAAATAATATAAGATAAATAGATAAAAGAGAGGTAGAAAGAATGAAAATTAAAGGAGTAATATTTGACTTAGATGGAGTTATAACAGATACAGCTGAGTATCACTACATAGCATGGAAAGACTTAGCTAATAAAATAGGTATAGATATAGGTAGAGAATTTAATGAAACATTAAAGGGTATATCCAGAGGAGAATCATTAGAAAGAATACTTGAAAAAGGTAACAAAGCAGAGTTTTACACAAATGAACAAAAAGAAGAGTTAGCAAAATATAAAAATGATTATTATTTAACATTGCTGGAAAGATTAACACCGAATGATATTATGGATAATATAGAGGAAACATTACTGTATTTAAAAGAAAATGATATAAAAATAGCTCTAGCATCAGCTAGTAAAAATGCACCACTTATATTAGAAAAATTACAATTGAGGGAGTATTTTGAGGTAATAGTGGACCCAGCGAGTGTTAAAACTGGAAAGCCATCACCGGATATATTTTTAGAAGGTGCTAAGCTTATGAACTTAAATCCGAAAGAATGTATAGGTGTAGAAGACTCGGAAGCTGGAGTTATAGCCATAAATGATTCTAATATGTTATCAATAGGTATAGGAAGTGAAGAAAATTTAGGTCATGCTAAAATTATCATACCAAATACGAGTAGATTAAAGGAAACTATAGAAAAAATAGAACAGAAACAATTAACGTAATATATTGTATTCCAAAACGTTTTGGAATATAATAGGATTAAAAAATAAAATATTTCATAGGGGAGGTTTAAAAATGGGGAAAAGATATGCATCAGATCCGAAAGACTCAGAAATAAAAAATATAAAATCTTTTTATGAGATAAAAGATAAGAAAATAAGTTCAAATAAAAGAAAAGGAGAATTATTACACGCATATGGATTTATCACTCCAACTGTATTAATACTCGGTACATTTGCACTATTTTCTGTAATTTATTCATTATATATATCATTCACAAGAGTAAATTTACTAGGAGATGTATCATATGAGTTTGTAGGATTAAACAACTATATAAACTTACTGAATGATGAGCGTATATGGACTGCATTTAAAAATACATTTAATTATGTTATAGTGGTTGTTCCAACTCAAACATTTATAGCTTTAGTGTTAGCATACGTACTTAATCAAAAGTTAAAGGCTAGAAACTTGATAAGAACAGTATTGTTTTTACCAACTCTAACATCATCCGCAGTGCTTACGATGATATTTATGTTTTTATTTAGTGTAAATGGTCCAATAAATCAATTTCTATTGTCATCACGAATAATGCGAGAAGCAATAAACTTCTTAGGAGATCCAGATTTTTCACTTAAGGTCATAATGGTCATGAATATATGGTCTACAGTACCATTTTTTATGACTATATACTTAGCAGGCCTTCAAGATATACCAGATGCCTTATATGAAGCAGCTTCTATAGATGGTGCAAATGCTATACAAAAATTCTTTAGAATAACTATACCAAATATTGCACCAGTAACAGTATTTGTTGTATTACAAGGGATAATAGGATGTTTCCAAATGTTTGACCAAGCATACATATTCTCAAATGGTTCTGGTGGACCGCAAAACTCTACACTTACAGTTGCATTAACAATGTATCAATATGCATTTAAGACTAATGGAACAATGGGATATGCAGCATCTATAGCAGTAGTACTTGCAGTGGTGATATTTATAGTATCTATGATTGCAAGAAAATTACAAAAAGAAGAAATATAGAGTTTGAGGGGTGATGTAAATGAAAAAAGGTAAAATAGGAAAAACGTTAGTTTATACTATATTGGTAATATATTCATTAATAACGCTATATCCATTTTTATGGGGGTTGTCAGCATCATTTAAGCCATACAATGAAATTGTAGGTGGAGGACTTAGCATTTTATCTGAGAACTTTAGCTTGGATAATTATAAATATATATTTAGTACAGCATCTGATTTTGGAAAGTGGTTCTCAAACTCTTTTACTATAGCTTTAGTAGGAACTGTTTTAAATATAATATTTAACAGTATGGCAGGATATGCTCTTGCTAGACTTAGTTTTCCTGGAAAAAAACAATTATTTCATATTATACTTGCTATAATGATGGTACCAGGTCAAATACTTATAATACCAAACTACTTAATAATAAAGCAGTTAGGTATGTTGAATAGTTTTTCAGCCATAATAATACCAGCTGCAGTAAATGCAACATACATATTTATGATGAGACAGTTCTTCCTAAACTTCCCTAAAGAAGTAGAGGAAGCCGCATCAATTGATGGACTAAACAGAATTCAAATATTCTTTAAAATAGTATTACCAATGGCAAAACCAGCACTTTCAACACAAGCTATATTTGTATTTATGGGATTCTGGAATGAATTTATGAAGCCAATGCTTTATTTAAATGATCCAAATAAATATACTTTAACATTGGGACTTCAAATGTTTCAGACTCAATATGTTGCACAGTGGCACTATATAATGGCAGCATCTATTATAACAATAACTCCTATACTTATAATGTACGCACTATTTAACAAATACTTTATGGAAGGTGTAAGAATGGGTGGAGATAAATAATATTAATAAGGGGTAAATATGAAAAGTATAACTAAAACTCAAAATTTAAATGATCCATATATAGTAGTAGGAAATAGGATGTACTCTATAGCAAATCAAAATGGAAAATTTCCAAGAATAGGATGTCATGTAGAAGGAGAGATGGCAGGTGTTTGGGCATATCCTATAAAGTTATTTAATGAATATAGTCTAAGTATATTTGAAAATAATGAAAAATTAGATTTAGAGGCGACTACTTTTAATATAGAACCAACTAAAGTTAACACTACTTTTAGAGCTTTTGATATAGAAGTTGTAAAAAATGTGAAGAATTAATACCAAGAATAAAAGAAGAAATAGATAAAAAATTCTGGGTGGAAGAAGAAGGGCTATATGCTAAAAAATTATCTAAACTATTATATTGTGGTATGCCTGGTGCTATAAGCGAAAACTTACCTGATAAGGGATGTTTCTTACAATCTTGGTCAAGCTATGGTGTAAACTGGACAATAGCAAGTGGAATAATGGGAATAATCCCTGATGCGTATCATAGGACTATAACTATAAAACCAACTCTTCCTAGAGAATTAGACTATATAGAGATAAAGAAAATGCTTATAGGAGCAGAGTACTTTGATATAAAAGTAGAAAGATTAGATGACGAAGTAGTTGTATATGTAGATGGTATGAATAAAGAAGGTTGGATAATAAATATAGGATAATTATTAGAAGAAGTATTTAAAGATACCTCTTCTAATATAAGTTAGAGTATGAAAACATGGAAAATGTTTTCAAAAACATTGACTTCCGAAACGATTCGGTATAATATTGAAGTATAAGAAAAAAAGATTGTATATTTGAGGGGGAAAACTATATGAAGTTCAAAAAATTAACAACGCTAGCTATGGTAGCGATATTAAGTACAAGTTTAGTCGCATGTAGCTCAAAGAATGAAGGAGAGAGTGAATCAACAGAAAATAAAGAGGTAACAGTTGGTGTATGGAATGGAAATCAAGGAGAAGAGAAAGCCCTTACACAAATGATATCTGAGTTTGAAGAGAAAACAGGAGTAAAAGTAGAAAAGAAAATTTATACAGATTATAATACTCAATTAAAAACAGATTTAATAGGTGGAACAGCTCCAGATGTATTTTATTTAGATGTTAACTTATCACCAGAAATGATGGATTCAGGTGTACTAGAGCCGTTAAATCAATATGTAGATGAAGAATATGATGTTAATGATATATATCCAAATTTAATAAATGGGTTCAAAGATGAATCTGGGGAAACTTACGCAATACCAAAAGATTACTCATCTTTATCAGTATATTATAATGAAAGTTTATTAGAACAAGCTGGATATACTAAGGATGACATACCAACAGAACTTAAAAAGTGGCCTGAATTTTTTAGTGAGCTACAATCAAAGCTACCAGAAGGTAAAAAAGCAGCTATGATAGACCCCCTATTACCTAGAGTTATGGGATTTATTGAAGCTAATGGAGGAGAAGTTGTAGATAGTGAAGGATATTCAAATTTAAGTGATTCTAAAGTTACTGAAGTTTTAGATTTAGTTAATTCATTATATCAAAGTGGATCAACTCAACAAGCAGCAGAATTAGGCTATGGATGGAATGGTGATGCGTTTGGATCTGAAGCAGGAGCAATAATGATAGAAGGTAACTGGGTAGTAGGTCATTTAAGAGATAATTTCCCTGATGTTAAATATGGAACTTTAGAGATGCCAACATATAAAGGTGAAAAATCTAGTCTGTTATTTACAGTTGGTTATGCTATGAATAAGGAATCTAAAAACAAAGAGAATGCTTGGAAATTTATAAAATATGCAACAGGTAAAGAAGGTATGACAACTTGGACAACGGGAAGTGGAACTTTGCCATCTAGAAAGTCTGTAGCAGTTGATACTAAGGTGGATGAAAATGACGTATTAAAGTCTCATATAGCAGGAGCGGATTATGGTACAGTATGGCAAAAAGGATTAACTTTACCAATCATAGATAGAGAATTTTCTAACTGGATGCCTGCTGTTATATTAGGTGATGAAACACTAGAAAATGCTATGAAAAAAGCTACAGAAACGGCTAATAAAGATATAGATGCTCAAATGAAGTAATATAAAAATAATAATTTCAACAAAATCACTTTGATAATATTATCAAGGTGATTTTTTGCTGAAAGATTCAAATGAATAGGGCGGGAATATTGACTACCGAGAGGTAGAGAAATGAAAAGGTAATTTCTGATGTTGCACTTTTATACATAGAGCATCACCAATATCATGTGTAACTAAAATAGTGGACTTATTCTCATTTTTAATAATACTATAAACATCATCACAAACTAACAGTCTAGTCTGATAATCAAGAGCTGAAAAAGGTTCATCTAAAAGTAAAATATCTGGATTTACAGAAAGTGTTCTAATAAGGGCAACTCTTTGTCTCATACCTCCAGATAATTCTTTTGGATACATACTTCTAAAATCCCATAATCCATAAGTCTTTAAAAGGCTTTCAACTCTATCTAAAGATTTCTTATCTTTTTTGCCTTGAATTTCTAATCCAATAGTTATATTGTCCATTATATTTCTCCATTCAAGCAAATTATCTTTTTGAAACATATATCCAATATTTCCAGTAATCTTTATATCGCCACTAGTCGGTTTTAAAAGATTAGTAAGAATATTTAAGATTGTAGATTTACCACTTCCAGAAGGACCAAGCAAAGTTAATATTTCTCCTTCTTTCAAGTTAAAATTGACATCCTTTAATACTTCAAGCTCGCCTTCCTTAGTGTAGAAGTTCATATTTATATTTTTAACTTCTACTATGTTGTCATTCATTATGCCACCCCCTATAACTTTTAGCTCGTATATATTATGTTATTAACAATATGACCTATTTGTACCATTTTTCATAAATATAATATAAATATTTTGTTTATTTACGTATTTTCTTAGTAACTTGTACGTATAAATTATAGATAAATAAATTATAAGGTAGGGGATAAAATTGAGTAACATAATAACTAATTTAATAGAGTCAATATTTACTAATCCAATAACTATATTGTTTTTACTTGCAATAACTGTATATTCTGTTTTTAAAATACTAGAAAATAACAGAGTATATTCATTTGTAAGTTCAAAATTAGAAGAAATCAATAGAGATTATAAAACGAGTGAGTTTTATAAAAAGGTAAGGGATGATTACTATGTATATAGTAAAGAAAATCCTTATGCAGACGTAAATATAACGTCATTCATAGAAGAAGTTGTATCTGATTTAAAGCATAATGATTTGCCATTGTTAGAGAAGATTAGAAGCATAAAAAATTCATCTTCAATAAGTATATTACTTGGAGTTTTAGGTACATTTGTTGGGCTTTCTGCAATGCTTTTATGTGTTGATACTAAAGACATTATAAATTCACTTCCTTCAACTATTAGTAGTATGCAAACTGCATTTACAACTAGTATATTTGGAGTTGTATTTTCTCTAATTATAGGTTACTTTACTAAGATAAAAGATTGTGAACATGTTTTGATACAAATAATGTTAAAGTCTGAAAATTTATTAACATCTGAGATAACTCATTTTAAATCAGAAAGAATGGATTTAAAAGTAGAAGATGTAAAAAATACGATAAAACAAATAAGTAAGTCTATAGAAGCTATTGAAAAATTTGATAAAATATCTAAAGATTTAAATGACTTTAATGATGAATTTATCAGCGGTATAGAAGCTTTAAAAAGCCTTTTAGAAGGTTCTCAGAGTTCTATTAAGACATTTGACCAGAGTGTAAGAAAATTAGATAAACAGTTTAATATTTTAAATCTAAAATTTGTAAAGTTGTTTGATAAATACGATAATCAAGATAATATAAATAAAGAGATTTTATTTGACATAAAAGAATCTTCAAAAAATATATATAATGCAACTGAAAGCCAGTTCAAAATTAGAGATTATATAAAAAATATAAATGCAGGATTTGCTCTATATGAAAGAAGTGCTCAAGATTTATTAACTAAATTAATGACTCATGAAAGTAAAATATCTCAAAACCAAAAAATCCTTTTAGATGAAAAATTTACATTAGATGACTCAATAAAAAATCTTTCAAGTATTATTGAAAACTTTTCTAATGACCTACAAGTTAAACTGGATATAATGTTTGAGAATTCTTTAGATATTCAAGATAAGTTAGATGTTATGTTTAATAATTCTTTTATGCACGATGAAGTTCCTCTTGATAGTGAAGAATTATTTAATGATGATGTTGACAGTGTATTTAATCCTTTTAGTGAGGAGATTTATGAGATAGAAGGTAAAGAAATAAAGGTCGTAGGTGAGGATGAGTTAAATGAATAATAAATATAGAAGAACTATTAACAGAGAATTTGAAAAGAGTAGTTTTTGGCCAACATTTACAGATTTATTATCTACTGTATTGATGGTTGTGATTCTTATCCTATTTAGCTCAGAAAGTATTTCAGGTTCTGTCGAACAAGATTTAGCTAAAAACGTCAATGCTTCTGTTGAGGAAACCTTTAAAAAAAGCGGAATACCTGTGAAAGTAGATAAAACTAATGGTCAAGTAACTTTTGGTGAAAGAACTATGTTTGATGTAGATAGTGATGTTTTAAAACCAGAGGCCAAAGAAATGTTAAAAATATTCGTTCCAAAGTACATAGAAACTATTTATAAGGATTATGGTGATTATATATCCAAAATAGTTATAGAGGGTCATACAGATGATGTGGGAAGTTATATATACAACTTAGATTTATCGCAAAGAAGAGCATATAGCGTTGCCAAATTTATAGTAGGAGATGAAATAGGTGATTATAAATACAAAGATAAGGTGACTAAACATATTATCGCAATAGGAAGATCAAAAGCTGAACTCATAAAAAATGGTGATAATAATGTAAATAGAGATGCATCTAGAAGAGTAGAACTAAAATATGAAATAAATATTAATCAAAATAAATAATTAAATTTTTGTAAAAAAAAAGAAGGCAGTTGGTGTGAGCTTTAAGCCTTCTTTAAGGAAAAAGTTTATTTATTTTTGTTGATACTTAACATATTATAGTTTTTGGGAGAAGTTTGCAATATATTAAACGTAAATGGTCGTTTAAAATGCATAACTGGGTACTACTGATGTAAAATGTTTCATTTTATATAATATAAAACTTATACAGTGTCAATTTTCTATGTTATTGTACTATAATCTATTATTTAAAATATTATGTAAAAAAATATCATAAAAACGCATATCATGTTATAATTACTAGTATATTGTGAATATGGAGGCGTAGTTTGTGATAGAAAGAAGTATAAAAAATAAAAAAAATTCTAAAATTAAAGCTTTGATACTTTTATTGATAGTATTTACATCAATTTATTTAACTGGTTGTGCTACATCAAACAATGGAAATAATCAATCAAATAATCAAGATTCTTTATCTAGTAGTATATCAAGCGATAAGAATGTAAAAATTCATTTTATTAACACTGGAAATAGTGATGCAATATTAATTCAAGATGGCAAAACTTTTACATTGATAGATGGAGGAGATAACGACGATGAGAATTTAATGGTAGACTATCTAAATAATCAAGGTGTAAAAGATATTAAATATCTTATAGCTACCCATTCTCATGCAGACCATTTAGGTGGACTTGATTCTGTTGTCAAAAACTTCAATATAGAAAATGTTTTTGTATCGAATGGTTCAGCAGAAACAAAGAGTTATAGAGATTTTATAAATGCTTTGGCAAATAAAGATTTATCTCCAAGTGTACCACTTGAAAATAATAAGTTTTATTTAGAAGATTCTTATTTTGAAGTTTTAAATACAAATGGAGGAGATACTACTAATGAGCAATCTCTAGTCCTTGTATATACTAATGGGAATGATAAAGTTTTATTTACAGGTGATGCTGAAGAAGGCACTGAAAAAGAAATACTACCGAAACTTGGTAAAGTAGACCTTTTAAAAGTAGCTCATCATGGTTCTCGTAGCAGTTCATCTCAAGAGTTTTTGAATAAAGTAGACCCTGAATATGCAGTTCTTTTAGTAGGCAAGGGTAATTCATATGGTCATCCACACCAGGAGACAATGAATAAATTAGAAAAAATGGGAGTAAAAGTACATAGAAGCGATGAATGTTCAGATATAATATTTGAATCAACAGGTGATGGAGTATTTACAAGTTGTGAAGATGGAAGTTATAACAAAGGTGTTAGGGAAGATGGAAACTATGGAAAATCAAATAATAATACAATTAAAAATGAATCTTCAAATAAAGAACAAAATGTATTAAATTCAGCAGAAGTAGTGTATTTTACTCCAAAAGGAAAGAGTTATCACTCGACAAAAAATTGTAGTGGTCTTTCAAGAAGTAAAAAAATATTATCAGGAACAATTGCAGAAAGTAAGAAAAATGACCCATGTGATATATGTTATGGAAAATAATAAAAAGAGTTACAAATAAAAAATAAAATAAATGAATAAAAAAATAAGCTATAATCAATAGATAACACACTTTATCTATACGAATAGCTTATTTTTTTATGCATTCTTTAATAGCTATTTTATAACTCTAAATACACCAGTTACAATACCTACAATTTCAACTTCTGAGTCATTGAGCATAATTGGTTCCATAAAATCATTTTCTGGCTGAAGTCTTATTAAATTTCCTTCTTTAAAAAATCTCTTAACTGTAGCAGAGTCACCATTTATAAGTGCAACTACTATCTGAGAATTCAAGGCTGTATTTTTTTTGTCTACTACAACGTAATCTTCATCTAAAATTCCTGCATTAATCATACTTTCGCCTTTTACTCTTAATACAAAATTATTACTGCCCTTTACTAAACTGGCAGGGAATGGAATGTATTCCTCTATGTTTTGTTGAGCTAAAATGGGTTCTCCAGCTGTTATTTGACCTACTAAAGGAAGTTCTATTATTTCTTGATTAGCTCCAGAAACATCATTTACTTTACTACGTTCTAAAACTTCAATAGCTCTTGGTTTAGTAGGGTCCTTTCTTATGTATCCCAGTTTTTCAAGTTTATTTAGATGAGAGTGCACAGTTGAAGTAGATCTTAATCCTACAGCAGTACATATTTCTCTTACAGCAGGTGGATAACCTTTTAATGTGATTTGAGACTTTATAAATTCCAATATCAAGACTTGCTTTTCAGTTAGATCTAAATACATAACATCACTCATTTCCAAACATATTTTGTTTTTATTTCCATACACTTTATATTTTTAATTATAACATAATCCATTTATATCTGCAAACATTTGTTCCTAATTTTTAATCATCCTCAATCCATTCAAAATTCTTAACTATATCACGTTTTACATTCTTCTTATGAGCTGAATAAAGCTGAGTAGTTGTGACATTATCGTGGTCAAGTAAGTTTTGAACATCATATATAGAAAATCCTGTTTGGATTAGAGAAGTCGCAGCTGTTGCTCTTAGTTTGTGAGGACTATATCCATTATTTCTAGTAGTATCAAGTGGAATAGATGTATATTTTTTTACTAGTGTTCTTATAGCTTTTGCTGTAATTCTCTTATTTTGAAGAGATAAAAATAAAGCATCTTTTTCCTCATCATTTAATAAATCATCCCTTGTTCTTTCGTTTTGCAAATAGTCTTTTATTACATGTTCACAAGTGTGATTTATAGGCATTAAAACTTCTTTTCCACGCTTTCTATATATTTTAAATTCACCTCTTGAAAAATTAAAAGAGGATACATTGAGTTCTCTAAGTTCATTTAATCTAAGCCCATATGTAACAAATAAGGCCAATATAGCTTTATCACGTAACTTAGTTTTTCTCCAGTATACCTTTTCTTTTTCTGTAAGCCCTTCACCTGTTTCTACTGATTCAAGCATCTTAGCAACTTCATCTATCTCAAGACGCTTAATAGCATCTGGCTGAGGTTTAGGAAGCTTTATTGGATTGAAGCCATCAGTTATATTGTTATCTATTTGGGAGTTTCTGTATAAGAACTTAAATAGAGTAGAGATGGATGATTTTTTTCTTGCCAAAGCTCTATTGTTATTTTCAAAAATTAATGTATTTTTTTCTGTATTTTTATAATATCTACTACAATAGTCACCTAAGAATAAATTTATATCTCTTGATTTTATTTTATTAAAATCATTTTCTGTAATATCTTTTATACAATCTGCATTTGTTAATTCTTTGGTTTCAATCAAATACGAACAGAAAAAATTTATGTCTTCTAAATAAGCAAGTCGTGTGGAAACTGCAACAGAACCTTTTAGATATATAAAATAGTCCTTCATAAATACGGGAAGTTTATTTTCCAAAAGTAGACATTTTTCTATGAGTTCATTTTCTTTGATGACAATATTGTCAGGTTTATCTGATTTATTATGTATTTTTATAATTTTCTTATCATTATTCAAAATTAAACCTCCTAAAACTAAAATATAAATCTTTTATATTATTTTTTGATATTTATACCAAGTGAGTATAAATATTTAATTTAATCATTTTTTACATTTTTAAGAGATTAGCAGTGCTTTAGATGAAATTATAACTAACTATTCCCTAAATCCACATTTAAAGACTAGTTTAATTTAAGTACTCTTTTTTTATTTCTCAATATATTTATAGAAATATTTTAAAATATATTGAGAAATTTTTTATGCTCTACTAAAATCTTTTTTATATAATATTTTTATATGTTTCTAACGAAACCAAATATTAGTAAAATATGTATTTATTTAACTAAAGTTTTTAAATGGGCTGACTAAGCTTAAAATATAGGATATTATGAGAGTTACTATTGAAAAAATAAACCCTATTGCCATAAAGAAACTTATAAATATGTTATACTTAACTATTAAACTGGATATATTCAAGTTATCAAATCCAAATAAGTATGCAATTGAACTTATTACAAAAATAACTATAACTATAAAGCTCAGACCATTTAAGCTATTTTTTAAATCAGCACTACTAAGTGACATATGTGTAGATATAGAATACATTAAAAACATAAATATAAAATACTTCAATGAATATACACTAGGTGTTAACAACATTATTCTTATAAAATTGGAAATATCACCTAAAATAATGTGTATAAAACCATTTATATTTAAATTATTAATCATACTTACATATAACTTTAAATCTATATTTTGAGTCACTTTCATATAACTATCTGGCAGTAATATCTTAAAAATTAAAATAATCATTATTGTTCCACCTATAATAGGTGCAATTCCTATAAAGAAATTTCCTATACTTTGATAAAGATTATCTTTTTTATAGCTATGACTTACATATCCTAGTATACCATCATTTTTACTTTCTATTGGTCTGAAAAACTTAACTGAATTTATTTTATGCATGAAAATCAAACACATTCTGAACCTCCCATGACTAAAGTCACAAGGTTCCTGCTTCATAGAATTTTGCATACTAAAATATGTATTCTCCACAGGCTATCCCCGTAGTTCCTACGGTTCTTACATAAGTTATTTATTTTGAATTGTTATTAGTCTTAATCCTTCTTTTAATATATTTATACTTGCATTTATATCTCTATCGTGAGTTTCA